>JAWABU010000046.1 GCA_038884455.1 Candidatus Thermoplasmatota archaeon
TTAGGATAAAGAATGGAGAGGAGGTGTACTTATGAGCAAACTCAACCCTCATCTACTTCTGGATCTGGAGAAAAACAACTATACCTGAGTTCTCCAATGATTGAGTTTCTCCAAACGAACTCTTATGTCAAACAAAGTGCTTCTTTGATACCTAAAATCTCCTAATATTCTTAAGGATGAGTTAGAGTATTGGGAGGAGGTAGGATGATTCTCATGATACTCTTTTTTCCTCACTTGATAATCACATATAGAACAAGCTATCACGCACCCTACTTTATTTTTAAGCTATAGGAAGAACTTTGTCAATCCAAACATTTCTAAATAAAAATTGCATTACGTAATGCTATTATGGATGATGTACCAAAGATTGGCATAACCGGAATGCCGAGTGTTGGAAAAACACAGACCCTGTTGAAGATCATTGAAAAAATTGAAAAAAGCGGATACAAAATCGAAGGGATGATTACAGAACCGGTGATTGAACATAAAAAACGGGTTGGTTTTTATGTTACTGATTGGCAGACCAAAGAGCGTGAAGTATTTGCTCATCTAGATTTTGATACAAAGGACAAAGTAAACAAATACGGTGTGAATGTTGCTGCGTTAGAAAAAATTGGTGTGACTGCAATTGAAAAAGCAATCAATAACCCTGAGTATGATATCATCATTATTGATGAGATTGGAAAAATGGAAATGCTCTCAGAAAAATTCTGTGAGATCGTTGTTGAAGCATTAGATTCAGATAAACCAATTATGGTAACATTGCATAAGAAATCTCGAACACCACTTCTACAGGACATCCGACGTCGTGACGATATACGTATTCTTGAAGTGACTCCTGTGAATCGAAATCTTCTTCCATATAAGATAGAGAAAATTCTTGCAGAAAAACTACCTCCGTTGTTTTAAGTATGTCTGTATCACTTCATCGTATTTCAGAGGGAACAACCGAAGTTTTTATTTATCCATCAAAAGGAACGGGAAAAGGTCCAGGAGTTAAAGAAAATCAACCATTTTATAATCCAACAATGGAGCGTAGTCGTGATCTTTCTGTGGTTTTTTTGCAGTGGTTTCTTACTCAGCAGAAAAAGCATGTTACCGTGCTTGATGGTCTTGCAGCATCAGGGATCCGTGGAGTAAGATTTGCCCATGAACTCACCGGTGATTTTTCAGTGGTAATCAATGATCATGACATTCAAGCATATACTCTCATTCAAAAAAATATTGAACATAATAAGCTCAACAATGCTGTTGCATATAATCAAAACCTTCGAGAACTCCTCATGAAGAATCGATTTCAGTATATTGATATCGATCCGTTTGGTTCTCCAATATATTATTTTGCCGATGCTGTACAAAGCTGTACTCATAACGGCGTGATTGCATGTACTGCGACAGATACTGCCCCCTTGTGTGGCGTGTACCCTAAGGTGTGTTTGAGGAGGTATGCTGCGCACCCATATCATTCGGTTGTGATGCATGAGATTGGATTACGAATCTTACTTGGTGCTCTCGGTCGTGATGCAGCACGGTATGATTGCGGGATTGAACCATTACTTTCGTATGCCGCAGATCATTATTTCCGGGCATATGTTCAGATAAAAAGAGGTAAACAATATGCCGATGCGACAATAGAACAGATCCAACCAGTTTCTGCTCGTTTGATTCCGATGAGCAAACTGAAGAATGATGGATCTGTTGGTCCATTATGGATGGGTGGCTTGGAGCACAAAAAAATAATAAGCCATCTAAGAACCGGTGTATTTGAACGAAACGTTCGAACAAAACACGAGCTGTGGAAGCTTTTATCAGTACTTGAAGAAGAAGCAGAAATGCCACCGTTTTTTTACACATCGTCTGATCTTGCATCGTCTTTGAAGGTTTCTGCTCCAAGTATGAAAACAATAGTTAATTATTTGTATCATCGTGGTTTTCTCGTTTCTCGAACTCATTTTCATGAGGTTGGTTTTAAAACCAATGCGCCTTATCCGGTGGTGAAGGAAGTTTTTATACAACAAAAACGATGACTGGTTTGGAATGAAGAAGTATGGTAAAAAAAATTCGTGTTGGTGTTCTTGCCTCAGGTACAGGTACTGATTTGCAGAGTATCATAGATGCCTCTGAGCAACATATGATTGATGCAACGGTGGTCTGTGTGGTGAGTGATAAGAAGAATGCGTTTGCACTTCAACGTGCAAAAAAGCATAATATTCCTGGTTTTTTTATTGATCCGACGAAGAAAACACGGTTTGAACATGAAGAGGAAATCAATAAAATATTATTAGATTATAAGGTTGATTTGGTGGTTGGTGCGGGATATATGCGGTTGTTGTCTTCTCAGTTTGTTCGGAAATGGTTTGGAAAACTCATCAATATTCACCCTGCGCTACTCCCTTCATTTAAAGGGACTAACGGTCAAAAAGATGCTCTAGACTATGGAGTAAAGATCACAGGGTGTACCACGCATTTCATGGATGAGGAGATGGATCATGGTCCGATTATCCTGCAAGCAGCTGTAAAAGTATTAGCTGATGATACTCGAGATACACTTGCTGCTCGAATCCTAGAGGTGGAACATCAGATTCTCCCCAGGACAATTCAGCTGTATGCTGAAGATCGGTTAAAAATCAACGGTCGGAAAGTTGAGATTCTTCCGGGTGAATCCTGGTGTAAGCTCCATCGTTGTATCCCAGATGTTCTTTATTCAGAAGGTTATTAGAATTATGGATAGCAATGAGGCGTTGAGCTGGTTAGAATCATATACTCAGTACGGATGGAAATTTGGTTTAGACCGTATCAATATATTATGCGAACTGTTAGGTAATCCACAGAACGATCTCGCATGTATTCATGTTGGTGGAACCAATGGTAAAGGATCGGTGTGTCGATATCTAACTTCGATACTGCACCATGCAGGATACACGGTAGGAACATATCTGTCGCCACATCTGGAACGTTTCAACGAACGGATTTTGATCAATAATACTGAGATATCTTCTGAAGAGTTGACGCAGCTTATTATAAAAATAAAACCGTGTGTTGAACTCATGAAACGTCAGAATAAAACACCGACGTTTTTTGAAATTGTTACCGCTCTTGCATTCTGTTATTTTCAAGAGAAACATGTTGATTATGTAGTGCTTGAGGTTGGTCTTGGCGGTCGGTATGATGCAACAAATATTGCTGTTCCGCTCGTTTCAGTTATTACAAATATCAGTTTAGAACATACTAATATCTTAGGTAATAGTCTTGAGTCAATTGCATTTGAAAAAGCAGGGATTATCAAAGATAATGTCCCGGTTGTTACTGCCTCAGATCGAAAAGCACGAGAAGTTATCGAACTGGTCGCTCGAGAAAAAAAAGCACCACTGATCCTCGTACATGATACTCAGTGGAAACGGTTATCTTCTGCGTTAAACAATCAGGAGTTTTTCATTCATGGCACTCTGAAGGATTATGTCGTGAGAACATCACTGCTTGGCGAATACCAAGGGGAGAACATTGCGCTTGCAATCCATGCTGTCGAACAGCTTCAACTCAAAGGGGTGTATCTATCTGATAATGATGTTATTCAAGGGATCTCCCAAGCAGTGCATCCTGGTCGTATGGAGATTTTTTCATCTGAACCGTTAATTGTGTTGGAAGGAGCTCATAACCCGATGGGCATGGAGATGCTTCGGAAGACGTTGCAGCAGGACTTTCGATATGAAAATTTAATTGTGGTTCTTGGTATTTTGAAAGACAAAGATATTGATATGATGATCCAAAGCATTGTTCCGTTAGCTGATCTCGTTGTTCTTACAAAATCGAATAATCCTCGAGCAAGTGAACCTGAACATATTCGTGAAAAGATACTTGGTAAAGGGTTTAACAAAACAATTCATAGTACTGAAAATATTCCATCTGCGATTGATTACGCACTTCAGCATGCAGGGAAAAAAGATTTGATTTGTATCACTGGTTCGTTGTTTACAGTCGGTGAAGCTCGAACCTATCTTCGAGGAAAAAAGATGTTTTAAAATAGGTTGATCACTAGAGATTTTTTTCGTTTATTCAGCGGTATACCTTCCTATGATTTGTCCTTGGGCGATGATATGACCTTTGATTGCCTCTTGAACTTCTTTTTTTGTAGCGCCAGCGTTAAGAGAAAGCATGGTGTCTAAAGCATAAACCGTAAATGAATAACGATGAGTTCCTGAGGGTGGGCAGGGTCCTCGGTATCCGATTGTTCCGAAATCGTTTGTACCTTGGGGGTACATGGTTGTTTGACCAGCGGACAGATAGGTAACATTTCTGGGTATATTCCAGATGATCCAATGGACAAAATCTTCAGATGGTGTGTCGATGTCATCCATAAAAATAACAAAGCTTGATACATTTTCAGGGACATTACTAAAACTGAGGGGCGGTGAAATATCTTTGTCATCACAGGTATATACACGAGGTATTGGTCCCCAGTTGATAAATGCAGAACTTGAAACTGAGAGGGTTTTGACATCTGGTGTTTCTTTAGTGGTACATCCTGAAAGTATGATGAAAAGTGATATGAGTATCAAAAGATTGATGGTAGAAGGTTGTATTCTCATCATATTCAACTCACGAAAAATGATACTACCGCGGTGTAATATTTTTTTTGGTTGTTCGTTCAGAATTTGTAAATGGAGAAAACGAAAAGAGGTTAAATGATATCTATATTAGGTTCGCTGGATTGAAATTACTAAAGATTGGTGATGTGTATGGAATTCCGAGATGTCATTGAGCAGAGGAAAAGCATTCGTTCTTTTTCTGATCAACCAGTTGATGAAGCAACCTTAACATACATTCTTGAATGTGCACAAAAAGCACCGTCATGGGCAAATAAACAATGTTGGCGTTTTATTGTAATTAGAAACAAGGAGATAATTCAACAGGTTGCAAAAACCAGTGTTGTGAATCACTGGGTGAAAACAGCTCCCTGTTTGATTATCGCCTGTGGTGATCCAACAGAAAGTGGTGTACATAATGATATGCAGTATTTCTTAGTTGATGTTGCAATTGCTTTTGAACATCTTATTCTTGCAGCAACTGATGTTGGTCTTGGGAGCTGTTGGATTGGGGGTTTTGATGAACAAAAAATCAAGGATCTCCTTGAAATTCCAAAGCGCATTAGAGTGGTTGCATTTTCACCGATTGGATATCCGTCTGCGAAACAGAGTCTGCGAGAGAAGGCAATTAAAGTTTTAGCACGTACAACCACACGGAAGAGTTTAGCTGAAATTGTTCATTATGAAAAATGGTAAAAAATTTAAAGAGTTTTTTGTGACGATGATTTTTATATAGGTTTCTCTATGTACCTTCGGATAGTATGGTAAAAAATCAACTCAGTATTAGTATCACTCGGGGTGATACCATGAATTATGAAAAAAAAGAGCTGTTGAAAGAAAAAATCGAACATATCGATATCAAAGCATTTAATGCAGTTCCTTTAATAGAATCATTTGAGAAGATGTCATTTCAAGCTCGGAATCTTGCCCGTGCATGTAAGATTGTCGATATGATGATGCAGGATAAGAATTGTACGACGATTTTATGCCTTGCAGGATCGTTATTTAGTGCTGGGTTGAAAAATGTGGTTGTTGATATGATTCAATGCAATATGGTTGATGCGATTGTTTCAACAGGCGCGATTATTGTTGATCAAGATTTTTTCGAAGGTCTAGGTTTTCACCATTATCGAGGAGAGATTCGCAGTGATGATACCAAACTTCAACAGTTGCATATCGATCGGATCTATGATACTTTTATTGACGAGGATGATCTCCGTGAGTGCGATATGACAACAAAAAGGATCGCTGACCAGATGAAACCGGGTGCGTATTCATCACGAGAGTTTATCTATGAGATGGGCCGATACCTTGAAAGTCATGGGAAAAACCCTGAATCTGTGGTGTTAGCAGCATACCGTCATCAGGTTCCAATTTTCTGCCCTGCATTTTCTGATTGCAGTGCAGGGTTTGGATTAGTGTTCCATCAGCATGAGAAGAAAAAAGACTATGTTGCGATTGACTCAGTAAAAGACTTCCGTGAATTAACTGAATTAAAAATCAAATCACAAGAAACAGGTTTGATCATGATTGGCGGTGGTGTGCCGAAGAATTTTGTACAAGATACGGTAGTTGCAGCTGATATTCTTGGGGTAAATGCACCGATGCATAAATATGCAGTGCAGCTGACAGTTGCTGATGAGCGAGACGGCGGTCTTTCTGGATCTACACTCAAAGAAGCGCATTCCTGGGGAAAGGTCGATACTGGATTTGAACAGATGGTGTTTTCAGAGGCGACCTTATCATTTCCTCTCTTAGTTAGTTATGTGTATCATAAAGGGAATTGGAAGAAACGAACCGCGAAAAAACTGTATACAATGTTCCGGTAATTTCGTAAACCTGCAGAATAATTATATAGATGGGTGCTTTCCTGTTTTTCCTTTGTGCAGAGGATACTACAGGAAAAACTTTCAAATCTCAAGACAACGTTGAAACAACTACACCGAGTCGCAGTAGCATATTCCGGCGGTGTTGATAGTACTTTTTTAATCACAGTTGCCTATGAGATTCTTGGCTCAGACGTGGTTGCCATCACGGTGGTTTCACCGATGTATACATCACAAGAATGTCTCCAAGCACAGAAGTATGCAAAAACTCTGGGCATTCAGCATATCATGATTAAAAATGATATACTCAAAAATAAACATGTTGTCAACAACTCAAAGAATCGATGTTATTATTGCAAACGAGATCTTTTCAAAAAAATTCAAGAGGTTGCACGAAAAAACAATATATCTACTATTCTTGATGGTTCGAATGCTGATGATCATTTTGATTATCGACCAGGACAAAAAGCGTTAGATGAACTTGGTGTTCTCAGTCCTCTTCGAGATGTCGGGCTCACAAAACAGGAGATCAGGCAACTCAGTAAACAGTATCATCTGACGACATGGGCTCTTCCTGCAGATGCATGTCTTGCCTCACGATTTCCCTATGGTGTTCAAATAACTAAAAGGCGGTTGCAGCAGGTATATCGTGCAGAAACGTATCTCAAACAGTTAGGATTAACAATTGTTCGGGTTCGGTATCATGAGGATATTGCACGGATTGAAGTTGAACAAAAAGACTTCCCAATTATTCTGAGAAATGCTGCAGACATATCAAACTATTTTAAAAGAATCGGTTTTCACTATAGTACGTTAGATATCCAAGGGTATCGAAGAGGGAGTATGAATGAGGTGTTGGAAAATGATGAAAAAACTATTGCTTGACTATAAAAAAGGAAATGTTACTCTAGAAACAGTGTTAGATGCTCTCAAAACCTTACCGTATCAGGATCTTGATTTTGCAAAAATCGATACTCATCGATCTGTGCGGAAAGGATTTCCTGAAACTATTTACTGTACTGGAAAGACAATTCCGCAGATTCTAAAAATTATGAAAACCATGATAGCTCATCAGACCAATATTCTTGCAACGAAAGCAAATGAGGCGATTTTCTCTGAGGTGAAAAAACTGTATCCTTCTGCTCGATACCATGAACTTGCAAAAACCATTGTGATTCAACAAGAGAAGGTAAAAAAGAAAAAAGGTTTTATCTTAGTTTTAACTGCTGGCACATCTGATATTCCTGTTGCTGAGGAGGCTGTGATCACTGCAGAGCTCATGGGAAGCAGGGTTGAAAAAGCCTATGATGTAGGTGTTGCTGGTGTGCACCGATTATTTGAATTAAAAGATAAGATTTTCACCGCAGAAGTGATTATTGTGGTTGCAGGTATGGAAGGTGCGTTGGCAAGTATTGTTGGTGGACTTACTGCGAAACCGGTGATTGCTGTTCCAACAAGTGTTGGATATGGTGCAAGTTTTCAGGGAGTTGCTCCGTTGTTGACAATGCTGAATAGTTGTGCTGAGGGTGTTGTTGTGGTGAATATCGATAATGGTTTTGGTGCAGGATATTTTGCGAGTCTGATTCACCGGTGATTAATGCTATGACAGTTGCATACTTTGATTGTTTTTCCGGTGTTGCTGGAGATATGATTCTTGGGGCATTGCTTGATCTTGGTTTCGAAGTTTCTGTGTTGGAGCAGGAGCTAAAAAAACTGGATATATCTGGATATCGGCTAACGGTTCAGAAAACAACGTATCATCAGATCGCTGGTATCGATGTTTCTCTTGAGGTTCAGGACCCACAGAGCTATCGTCATTTTTTTGATATTAAAAAACTCATAGAACAAAGTTCATTGAATGAATCCGTGAAAAAAACAAGCATCGATATTTTTTATCGTCTTGCAGAGGCTGAACGTACAGTTCATAATGTTTCTCTTGAAGAGGTTCATTTTCATGAGGTTGGTGCTGTTGATGCGATTATTGATATTGTTGGATCGGTTCTTGGCATTCATTATCTGAATATTAAGAAAATTTATTGTTCTCCGCTTCCCTTGGGTAAAGGTTTTATTTCATGTGAACATGGTGTTCTTCCAGTTCCAGCTCCGGCAACAGTTGAACTTCTGAAAAATATCCCTGTCTATACTGATGAACGAAGGTACGAACTGGTGACTCCCACTGGCGCCGCGATTATTTCCACGCTTGCGACTCAGTTTGGATCGATGCCGCTCATGAAAATCTACCGCGTTGGGTATGGTGCAGGTAAAACAAAAAGCAAGTATCCCCATCTCTTACGAGTCTTTCTTGGAGAGTTGTACCAGCATCCTGATAAAAGTATACCTTGAAAGGAATTGAAAAAGAATAAAAAGGAAAGAGGGAGAGGATTTTGGTTAGCTTTGTATTGTTTTTTGTTTGGTTTTTGTCATTTGATGCGTGATAGCAACGAGAGTTATCCATATGCAAATGATTGCAATGGTCATAGATCCACCAATGGTTGCCATTTCTTCAAGCATGACTGGTATTTCAGCTGGTGTTTGCATCGCAGTGAGGAAGGGTGGATAAAGAATTACTTCCTCATGGGCGATATGTTCTACTGCAAGCATGAGAACACCTCCCCAGAGCATAATGTTCAGCCAGCTGATTTTTAAAGCTTCTGGTATTTTTTTACGAAAAAGTGTTGTTACGATTCCCAATGACATAGGCACAATAAAACACGCCATATTTTTTTTCACCTCAGTTGTGTTGTTGGTTTTTGTTTTTTTATAAGGAGGTAGATTCCCCAGACGGCAAGTACTGGAAGGATCATAAGGATGCCTAAGATAATGCTGTTCGAGACAATCCCTTCAGTTTCTAGGGTAACAAAGGAGTCTCCATCATAGCCGAGCAGATGGTCGATGAAAATCATGATGGTTGATCCCCAGAACATGAGCATTGGGATTTCAAAGTGGTATTTTTTAGGTGCTTTCATCCAGAGTGCTGTTGTAATTAGTGCAGAAAACAAGGTTGTTATCAGCCACATTGCGTTGTCTTCCTCCATTTTTTTTAGATGGTGGTGAATACGTGACTCTTTAAAAGAATTGCGGTAACAAAAAATATAAATTCGTGCTACGATTGGTGGGCATAGGTGTTACCGTGCAAGTAATTACACGTTTTGGAGTTTCAATAGAGCCAGAGTTGTTACACCATTTTGATCAACTTATACAGAGGAAGGGATATACGAACCGTTCAGAGGCGATCCGTGATCTCATTCGCGACTTCATCGTGAAACAAAAAACAATGGACCCTGAATCTGAAAGTCTTGGTACGTTAACGATCCTGTATGATCATCATTCGTCATCACTTAATGAGCGATTACTTAGTATACAACATGATCATCATGAATCAATTCTGACGACAACACACATTCATATTGATCATCACACCTGTCTTGAGATCTTAGTTTTAAAAGGAAAAACAGCTGATATTCAGCGGCTTTCTGATACCATTCAAGCATTGAAAGGAATAAAACACGGAGAACTCGTCATCACGCAGCGTTCTTTCTAAAAAAATAAGGATTATTTTTGAACAGCCGCATTTAAATCTTTAATCAGTTTTTGTATGTCGATTTGATGGACAGTTGCGATGTCTTTCACTTTTTCAAATGATGCAGCAATACAACCGATACATCCAATATTATATTTCATAAAAACCATTGCTACTTCAGGATATTTGTCAATAACTTCGCGGATCGTCATATCTTCAGTTATTTTTTCTTTTACCATAGTATATCTCCTAGCATTTCGTAGGGAGGTGTATTCGGCACCATAATATAATATTTATGATGCTAGGATATCTTCTGCATACTTCCTTACAGCAGGGTTAGCGATAGCAAAGATTTTTAGATATTTGCCTTTGCATAGTCTTTTCCTCTATCCAATATGCTTAAATAACAAATGGTTTATTACCGATACCCAATCTATATAAAGATAAAGGAAGAAAGAGCCTATGACAACAGCATTTGATGTTCCTGCTCATGAGCTGATCAAAGCTTTGACTAAAAAACTTCAGAACGAAAAAGCGATTACACCACCACCGTGGACGGCCTTTGTTAAAACCGGTGTTCATAAAGAAAATCCTCCGGAGAATCGAGACTGGTGGCATGTTCGATGTGCTTCGATTCTTAGAAAGATCTATATCAGCAATGGCATCGGTATCGAACGTCTGAGAAGTGAATACGGCGGTTATCGAGATCGGGGATCAAAACCAAATCGAGCCCGATCAGGAAGTGGATCAGTAATTAGACATGCGATTCAGCAACTCGAACAAGCTGGCTATGTTACTAAAGTTCGTGGAAAAGGAAGGATTCTTACACCAAAAGGTGTATCCTTTTTAGATCATACTGCATTTGAGGTTAAACAAACACTGCTTGAAAGTCATCCTGAGTTAAAAAAATATTAAAACTCCTGTAAGTATCTAAAGATGGGTTTGAGGTGTCTGGTCTATGGATGATGATCTGGAAAGTATCAGACGTAAAAAACTCCTTGAACTTCAGCAACAACAGCAACAAATGCTTGCTCAGGAAGAACTTGAAGAGGCTCAACAAAAAGAACTCAGCGAACAGAAGAAAATGATCCTTCGTGCAATCTTAACAACTGAGGCGCGTGAACGACTTGGTAGAATTCGAGCAGCGCGACCTGAAATCGCCGAAAACATTGAACATCAGTTGATCCTGCTTGCCCAGTCAGGCAGACTCAAAAGTAAAATAAATGATGAACAGTTACGGGAGTTACTCTCCAGAGCAATCCCGAAAAAACGGGATATAAAAATTCATAAAAGAGGAATATAAATGTCAACGCATAAATCATTAGGAAAAAAACTACGGTTAGGACGGGCGACAAAAAGTAATCGTCGGGTACCAGCATGGGTAATGATTCGAACAAATCGGCGATTTACTCGTCATCCAAAAATGCGGAACTGGCGACGGAATAAACTCAAAATAGGATGATGATTGTGTATGGCTGAAAAAGAACAGGGAAAAGAAGTCGAACGAATATATATTATTCCTCTCAGAAAACCAAAACACGGGCGAAGTTCTCTTGCAGCGCCTCGTGCAGTCAAACATGTTCGGAATTTTCTGATTCATCACATGAAAGTCGAGCAGGATAAAATATGGATTGATAGTTCGGTTAATAAATACCTTTGGTCGCATGGTAAATTCAAGATACCAAGTAAAATCCGTGTTCGAGCAGTGAAGTTTGAGGATGGTGTTGTCGAGGTTACTCTCCCGGAAATCGGTGAGAAAAAATCACGAAGAGAAATCCTAAAAGAAGAACGAGAGAAAAAGACACCGATACTCCGACGAGAAGAAGCAGAAGCTGCACCATCGGAAGGAGCAGTAAGTGGAACTGAAGATTACGAAATAGCACCAACAGCTGATGGTGATGTGAAGATCAAGAAAAAGAAAGAAGAAAAACCAAAAGAACCCGAAGAACAGCAAGAAACTGAAGAAAAGAAAGAGGAAAAACCAAAAGAAAAAACACAGAAAAAAGAAACAGCAGCCGACAAAAAGAAGGAAGAGAAAAAATCTTCAAAAAAACAATCTGAAAAATCACCATCAAAAAAGACTGCTTCAAAAAAGGCTGCAAAGAAACCAGAGAAGAAAAGTGAATAAGGTATGCTTCAGCTTCTGGATTTCAACGACAATCCAAATGTCGGAGTGTACTGCAGGGTAAACGAGTCTGTTGCTTTTGTGCAGAAAAGTCTCCAGAAAAAGACAAAGGATCTGATTGCAAAGACGTTGGATGTACAAATCGTTGAACTGACGATCGCAGATTCAACAATCATTGGTTCACTTCTTGTTTTAAATTCTCATGGTGCAGTGGTCACTAATATTGCTGATTCGCACACAATTCAACTTATCAAAAGTCAAGGGTTAAATGTTTCCGTCATTAAAGATGTAATTAATGCTGCTGGTAACGATATTTTAGCAAACGATTATGGAGCACTTATTCATCCTGAGATTAAGAAAAAAACCATGAAAAAAATCAGTGAGACATTAAATGTTCCTGTTGAATATGGTACGATTGCACAACAGCCGATAGTAGGTATGTCTGCAGTGGTAACGAATAAGGGATGTTTGTGTCATCCGAAGATTACCGAAGAAGAAAAAAACCATCTGAAAGATCTTTTTCATGTTGATGTGATGATTGGAACAGTGAACCATGGGTTTCCCATGATTGGCAGTGGTTTAGTTGCCAACACGAAAGGTGCTATTATAGGTAATCAGACGACCGGTATTGAAATGGGGCGTATCGAAGAAGCATTAGGCTTCCTTGAGTAAATTACTAGACCTTTTGCGTAATTGTAAAACAAGAATAACTACTCTCTTTTAACCTCCCGATTTACTATTTTTTACTCTGGTTGTATGGTAAAATTCACTAGACCACAGACGATAGACGTCATACGATCGTAT
>JAWABU010000047.1 GCA_038884455.1 Candidatus Thermoplasmatota archaeon
AGAGTTATCAATATATTGCCTCGTTGCTTGCAACGTGGAAGTTACAAGGGAAAAATATTGCGGAAGAGACTGAGAATCTCCTCAGAAGTGAGCTCTGTCTATCTGGAGCTTGACAAATACCAATGATAGAATTGTAATGAATAGAATCTAGATTAATATGATGTATTTATGATGTATTATATTCTTAGAGCTCTTTGTTACGAGTGCGCACTGGTGTAGATTGCAGATTCTCCGACTTTTGTGTCACCCTTCTCTCGAACATCCAAGATGACCGCTCCTATTTCTTGAGCTAACTTAAATGTTTCAGGGCCGGATTTCCCAATGAACACACCAAATCCATTTCGAACCCCCTTTCGAACCATAAAAGGGCTGGCCATTGCAAATGCAGGTTTAGTCGCCTTACTATTAACAATAAACAAGAATCGATTACTGAGATATAGTTTTATAATTACGGCACCTGCAGTAAGAAATATTAAATCAAATAGTAAATAAATAAGATCAGTGAGATTAGCAAACATGAGTAATAAACCTATTGCAAGAACAACAACTCCAGCGATTACCATGAGAATATTTCTAGGGGCAGTCATTATATCAACACCAGATACATCATCTATATGAACTTCATTCGTGGAATACGATTTCCTTAAAATACCACCTTTGGTTAAAAGTGCGACTCTTTTATTTGTCACTGAAAGATAAGCATCCATTTTTGCTGGAAAACGTACCTTTCCTACATGGTATTCTCTGATAAGTTTCTCGCCTTCAGCTAAAAAAATAATTTCATTTGTTACGGACATAAAGACTCCTTCTTCTCCCTTTTTGTTTTAATAGGAATATTTTCCTTTATATATAATTTATCATTATACCGATTTAGTATGGAAAATCATACAAAAATACCCTCTAAGTATATGGATCTAATACATTTGCTAGAGATGGGTGGGTTAGACTCTCCCAGCCATGGTGTAGATGTTAATTCAACCGTTCCTGAATTCAGAATAAAGTCGGACGACGATTGTTTCATCGTAGAATATCCTTCCTCTTTTCCTTCGAGATTAAGGGGGTATATTCTCCTGAAAGTATCTGGAATACTTGAATTTATTTCTGAAGAGCAGTATGCCAAAAGTTCGTATTACCTAATACTAGTAAGTAAGTGCAGGGGAAGGGATTTGAACCCCCGAACCTCTTCAGGAACAGATCTTGAGTCTGTCGCCGTAGACCAGGCTTGGCTACCCCTGCAACAGCAACATGATGATATTTGGTACCGCCTGCAATTAGAAGGAGATGTATAATAAGATTATTGTTTTAACATTATTGTTTTGCTACAAAAAGAGGAAGAAACGCATACTTGTTACAGAATTGGGAGTTTTTTTGGTTTGCTATGCATTGCTTTTTCGACAGCACTAACAAGAGTATCCATGTCAAAGGGTTTTGTGATATATTCAAAGATATATGGGTATATCTCGTTGAATTCTTCTCCTTGAATCTTTTTTGCAGTTAGAACAATAATGATATTTTTTTCTATAAATCCCTCGGTAATCATTTGTTTAATTGTTTCGATACCATCTAGAACCGGCATCATTAGATCGAGCAGAATGATCCCTTCGAAACCATCTTCGAGTTTTTTGATACATTCAGCACCGTTTTCAGCGGTAACAACATTGATGTTTTTAGCTTCAAAAAGCATGCGTAAGCTTATCAGGATATCTGGGTCATCATCGACAATCATGAGTTGTTTTGGTTGCTTGTGTTCTGAAGTCATAACAACAGCGATATACATATATAATTATTAAAAATTACTTAAACAAAATATTTCAGGCAAGTGAGCGCATCGTTCTGAACTAAAAAGATTTAACGAGTATATGTAGGAGTTTTTAAATATCAAAAACTGAATGCGAGAATGTTCATGGTAGACTATAGGATTGGTGTGTTGACGAGTGGTGGGGATGCCCCAGGAATGAATGCTGCACTTCGGGCTGTGGTACGTACCAGTATCTTCAATCAGTGTAAAATCTTTGGGATAAAACAGGGTTATCAAGGGATGATTGATGGTAATATCGATGAGTTAACGCTTTCTTCAGTTAGTAACATTATCAAATCAGGTGGTACGTTTATTCAAACTGCGCGATGTCAGGACTTTTTTTCCAACGAGGGAAGAAAAAAAGCCTATGAAAATTTAGTTCGATATGGTATTTCTCATCTGATTGTCATCGGAGGAGATGGTTCGTTCCGTGGTCTGCATGAATTTTTATCTGAGTATCCAATTCGAGGAATTGGTGTCCCTGGAACCATTGATAATGATCTCTATGGAACTGACTACACCATAGGATTTGATACTGCAGTTAATACTGCTCTTGAGGCTATTGATAAAATTCGCGATACTGCAGCATCACATTCACGGATTTTTATTATCGAAGTGATGGGGAGGAATTCAGGGTATATCGGTTTGTTTACAGGTATAGGCGGAGGTGCAGAGGATATTATTATTCCTGAGACAACAACCGACATCAATGCGATCTGCCGGCAGCTTGAACTCGGTCGTAAACGAGGTAAAAAAAGTAGTATAATTGTTGTAGCTGAAGGCGGCGCTGTAGGAAACGCGATGACCGTAAAACAAGAAATTGAAAAGTATGCTGATTGGGATATTAAAGTGTCGATTCTTGGCCATATTCAACGAGGAGGGAGCCCTACTGCGTTTGACCGAGTACTTGCGAGTCGACTTGGATATGAAGCAGTGTTAGCTCTTCTTCGCGGTGAATCTGATAAAATGGTTGGAATGGTCAATAATGGTGTTATATTAACGCCGCTTCAAGATACCTGGATGAAGAAAAAGTCATTAGATATGGACTATATCCGTATGGCAAAGATTCTTGCAACCTGAGACGTTGATTTTAGATATTACTGTTGAATATCTTTTGTGCTTTCTCTTGTGCCTCCTGGAAAGCATATCCTTGCCGAAGAAGTGCAAAGTAGAATGCGTCGCAGTAGAGTTTTTTTAATTCTTCGTTAAGATTGATCATGATTTATTATTATCTTTATTTGTATATAAATAATCTGATTTTGTTTGGAAAAAACCAAACAAACAAAAAAATGTGAATTTAAATTTTATAACCGCTGCAGGATTTGACGTTCAAGTGTTTTAAGTTTTTTTTCCATGATCGGGTGATAACGAAATGAAAAATCATAGATAACGTCTTTGAGAAACAGCGGTTCTGGTGGTGCTAAGCCAAAGTCACTGCGAATGGTCGGATTGGATAATGCATCAAGTATTTGTTCTTTGGTTGTTTTTCCTGAGCTCAATCGTTGAATTGCTGAGATGATCCGTCTGATCTGATTCCAAAGAAATGTCTGAGCATAAAAATCGATCACATAAAAACGATCATAGGTTGAAATGAGGATATTGTTGATGGTTCGTATCGGGGTTTTTCCCGGATCAAGCCGAGCGAAGTTTTTGAAATTATGGGTTCCTGTGAAGAGTTCCGCTGCTGAGAGTAGCACAGATAAATCATTGTTTTTTTTTGAAAGGTAATATCGATATATTCGTAACTGTGCATGTCGTGGATAAAATTCTTGGTGAACACAAGCGATACCGTACATAATGAGAGAATCTGTCGACAAAGCAGGTAAGTGCTTGTCAATTTCCTCATATGACGTTGATGTTGTGATTGCGATTACATTGCCAAGTGCTGACACGTTTTTGTCAGTTCTGCTTGCTGATCGAAATTGATTTTCTCTGGGATCATGAATAATACCATGGGTGGTAAGACGGCTAATGAGTTCACCTTCAACGGTTGTTTTTCCAGGTTGTCGCGCGTAACCATCGAAATGCTGTCCATTATACGCAATTTTGAACGCTATTCTCATTGTGTTCAATGATAGGTAAACAAGGATATAGTATTTTTGGACAAGGCTACTCTATGTATAGAAACAATGAACGTATCTTCTCTTTGAGAGGACATATTGTAAAAAAATATGCAAGTTGGCGTTTATCGGTTATATTGTTTTTTTGTTAGTTATTCTAGTAATTAGGTAATACAAAGAGCAAGTCGTGTATCCGTATCGTTTTTATTATTTTTTGATCGTGTGGTATTTGTTGATTTGCCGGAAGATGATATAGAGTGTATGTTTTTTGGTCCATGAGTTGGAGTTCTTGTTTGGTATTGCTGACGACAATCATTTCGTTAATAAGCTCGCGTCCGCCGTAAATTGTGATATGTGTAAAATCTTTATGATCGACTACTTTATGGGATCCTGTTGCAAGGTCGACCAGGTGAATTTTACTTCCAGATATTGACGTTATTACATAATATGCATGATTAAAACCAATAAAATCATGTTTTTTGTAGTTGGGGAGTCGTACTAGATAGGTCATTCGATAGATTTGTCTAGTATCTTGCATGCCTATGTTTTTGGATGATAATTTAATTTCTCCGCCGTAGAGTTCAATCAGTTTTTTTGCGATGGTATGTGCTGATCCTTTTTCACTGAGATAAAAATCGATACCGCCATGATGCTCAAAAATATCAGTTATGAAGAGTGCACGATTGCCTTTGTCGACAATGGTTTGTACCAGGTGTTCTACTGTGGTTTTCATTTCGGTGAGTTCTTCAGATCGTATTTTTCGTTTTTCTGCTCGTATTTGTATGGTTGCTTCGTAGTATCCACCATGTTGTCGTGAACAGATATCGCAGGTAAGTCTTTTGATTCGAATGGTAAGCTGGTGTTGTTCTATGATTGTGGTTTCGCAGATCATCCCAGATATGGTTACAGAGCAGGTGTATATTTTATCGTGTTGTGTACACTGGGTATGGATTGATATGTTTTTTAGTTCAGGTTCTATTGAGAAGACATCATAGATCATACGTTGTATCATATCGTCAAATGAGCTTGAAATCCAGGTATTTTTATACTTGTAAGACCCGCAATGAGCACAGATGAACATATCAAGAACTGAGGGACCTTTGGTAAATCGATGTGTCTTGACATAGCAGGAGACGCAGACACCGTTCTTGTAGATTGTTTTTTCTTTTCCGCATTCGACACAGAACATACTGATACATACCTTACATATTTTGAATATTGATTTTCTCAGGAGGAGATATCGCTTGAGGATTATAAGGGTAACGTAGCTTTTTTTAATTAAAGAGGTGATCTGAAACATTTTTTGGTACCAAGTGTTCATGAGGGTTGGTACGAGGTGTACCATAAGACGTTTTAACGATGGTTGACACAATAGATAGTAGGAAGTGATAGTGTATGGTGATGATGATTGTCGGGCAAGTGTCCTCAGCCGAGGAGGCAAACGAGATTGAATTTATTGCAAAGTCTTTTGTTGTCGGGAATCGTGCTCGTGTCTTAGCATTAACTGTTCGAGGAGGTTAGAAAGGATGGTGAATCAGAAAAAGAAAGTTAAAACCCCAAAAGAGATTGTTATCGAATGGGTAAATATTGTGTAAAATTTCTTTTAGTTTTCATTGTTTATGGTTTAGCAAGTTGAATCCGTTGTTTTTTTTTCTTTTGCGGAGTGGAAAAATCTTTTTTGTGCTGTGATTGGTTTTCGAGCGGAAGTGGTTTGTTGAGTCCTTCGTCTGCAAGTAGGTCGTATTCTATTTTATATTCTCCGGGGTCTCCTTCTGAAAAAGTAAATCCTTTCTCCCGGCAGAGGGTGATCATTGGTATGTTTTCTTTGAGAACAACGCCATACAGTCGTTTGAGATTTTTATCTTTTGCAATTTCTATGGTGTAGTCAATGAAATCTGATCCGAGACCTAAACGATGCCATCGGTCGCAGACTACGGTTGCAAATTCTGCTGAATCTGGTTCTATTGGATCGACGATAAGTCGAGTGACACCAATGATACGTCGTTTTCCATCTGGTTCCTTGATTTCCCCAACAATTCCTATTTCGCGGTCGTAGTCGATGTTGCAGTATCGCGTTCGTACTTCATGGGGTGTTTCTTTGATGATTCTGAAAAATCTGAATCGAACGGTTTCTTCTGAAAAGGTGTTGAACATTTCTTGCCACATGTTTTCGTCTTCTGGTTTTATCGGTCGGAGGATGACTTCAGTACCGTCTTTTAGTTTTACGGTTTTCGTGTATTTTGTTGGGTATGGTGCTATGACGAGATGGGGATGTTTGTATGGTTCTGGATCAAGAATGATGCGTGCATCAAGAGCGATGAGATCATTTCCACTGGGAACTAGAGGGTTGATGTCAACTTCTTTGATTTCAGGATGATCAATGATCATTTGTGAAAAGGTGACCATGAGTTCTTCTACCTTTTTCATATTTACGGGTGGTATGTTTCTGAATCCTTTAAGTAATTCGTAGGCTTTGGTTTTTTCGATAACACGCTGGGCAAGTGTTTGGTTGAACGGGGGAAATCCGATTGCTCGATCTTTGAAAAGCTCGGTGAAAATTCCTCCCAGGCCGAAGAGGATTACTGAACCAAAGATAGGATCTTTTTTGGATCCAAGAATGAGTTCATATCCATAATTTTGAACCATTTTTTGGATGGTTACTCCAAGGATGCGAGCAGTTGGTACTTTTTGTTGAGCACGGCTGACCATTTCTCGGTATGCTTTTTTAACTTCATCAGCATTATGAAGATTTAAAATCACCCCGCCAACATCACTTTTATGGGTGATGTCTGGTGAGTATATTTTCATAACAACGGGATATCCAATGTTGTCAGCAATGTGTGCTGCCTGGTCCTCATTTTCTGCAATTTCTGGTTTTGTTGTTGGTATGCCGTAAAGTTCAAGGAATTCTTTTGATTCATTTTCTGTTAGCAAAGTTCTTTTTTCTTGTTCTGCCTTTGCTATGATTTGTTTAATTCGTTCTGTGTGTGATGGCGTTTTAATGTTGAGTTCTTCAGGTGTTTCAAACAGTTGTGCAAGGTGCCGTTCGTAGTGGTAGAGGTACATGTAGGATTCGACTGCATCATCTGGAGAGTTATAGCTCGGTACATTGTTTCGATTTAAAGTTTGTCGTGCGTTGTAGACGCTTGCTTCGCCGATAAAGGTTGTGAGGATTGGTTTGGTTGATTTTTTTGAAAGATCAACAATGACATCGGCGAGTTTGTTCGGTTCAGCCATGACTTGAGGTACTGAGATGATAATCAAACCATCGATATTCTTGTCAGCGAGGCAGATTTCTATTGCTTTTTTGTAGCGTTCTTCGTCACCATCTCCAATGATATCAATTGGGTTTCCATGGCTCCAGGTTGGTGGGAGGACTTGGTTGAGTTTTTGCATGGTTTCCTCTGAGAGTTGCGCGAGTTTTCCACCTTTTTCGATGATTGCATCAGTTGCAAGAACTCCTGGTCCTCCTGCATTGGTGATAATTGCTATGTTTGGTCCCATTGGTCGTGGTTGTTTGGCAAGAATCGATGCACAGTTGAATAGATCAGTGATGTCATTGACTCGGACGATACCGGTTCTTCGGAATGCTGCTTCGTAGATCGCATCTTCTCCTGCAAGTGCACCAGTGTGTGATGCTGCTGCTTTTGCTCCTTCCTTGAATCGTCCTGATTTGATGACAATGATTGGTTTTGCTCGGGCGAATCCTTTTGCTGCGCTCATGAATTTTTTTGCGTTGGTGATTGACTCAATGTAGAGAACGATGCTTCTGGTATGTATATCCATTCCAAAGTAATCGATGAGGTCTCCAAAATCAACATCAAGCATTGATCCAACTGAGACAAATGATGAGAATCCAACTTTTGCTGCTGCCGCCCAATCAAGGATTGCACCACAGACTGCTCCGCTTTGAGAGAAGAGTGCGATGTTTCCTTTTTCAGGCATGGATCCGGCAAAGGTTGCGTTGAGGTTGAGATAAGGCATGATGAACCCGACGCAGTTTGGCCCGATGATGCGCATGCCGTATTTTTGTTTAATTTTAAGGAGTTCTTGTTCAAGTGCCGCTCCTTGTGGTCCGATTTCTTTGAAACCTGCGGAAATGATAAGGATTCCTTTGATGCCTTTTTGTCCGCATTCTTCAAGAACTGCTGGAACGACTTTTGCAGGTGTTACAATGATTGCAAGATCAACGACCTTGGGAACGTCTTTAATAGATCGGTATGCCTGGACTCCTTGGACGCTTTCTCGGTTTGGATTGACTGGGTAGACAACGCCTTGATACCCTGATCCAATTAGGTTTCGGAAGATGCGGTATCCTGCTGATCCCGGGGTATCGCTTGCGCCGATGACTGCAATGCTTTTTGGCTTGAATATCGTATCGAGAATACGGTTTCGTCCCATATGTTTTCCCTCTAATTAATCTTGTAACCAAGAGACCGGTAGCAGTCAACCATTGATAAGGATTTCTACGAATGAAAAAAAGTGACAAATAACATATTTTATAAATATAATTTTATATTTTCCAATATTTTTTAATATGTTTTTTTACGTCTTTGATGATGATATCGATATTTACCCCTGATGAATCAATCGTCTCTGGCTCAGTATAAAAATCTTTATCACCAAGAATTCCACTAAGGATATTGTAGTATGCAATGATACATGAGATACTGTTGTATCCACCCCCGAAAAGAACTAAAAGTTTGTTACAAGTTTCAGTTGATAATTTTTGAATAGTCTGTGCAAGCGAATAATACGTTTGGTAGGTGAGTCGTAAATCTGCCAAAGGATCAGTATGGTGCGTATCAACCCCTGATTGATAGATGATAAGTTCCGGATCAAAAGCTCGAACGATTTTTGGAACGATTGCATGAAATGCTTTCAGATAACTAGTACCATTAGTTGCCGGTGGAAGTGGGATGTTTATGGTGTATCCTTCTGCTCTATCCCGACCGATTTTTTCAACCCCTCCTGTCCCTGGATATAAGGTTCTACCATCTTGATGCAGTGAAATATTGAGTATGTGTGGATCGTCATAGTAGATATCCTGGGTACCATTACCATGGTGGACGTCGAGGTCAAGGATGGCACAACGTTTGAGATGGTATTTTTCTCGAAGATATTCGATAGTAACAGCAATGTCATTAAAGAAACAGAATCCTGAGGAGTATGCTCTGCTTGCATGGTGAAAACCACCTAACGGGTTTACTGAAAGATTGTATCCCTGGAAAAGCTTTTCACCAGCAAGAATACTTCCTCCAGCTGCAAGTCGTGCAATTTCATAAATGCCAATGGGTGCTGGGGTATCTGCAGCAAGCCAGCCACCGTTTTCACTAAGCTCTTTGACACGATCAACATATCGTTTTTCATGAACTCTGAGAAGATCTTTTTCAGAACAGGGTGTTGGAGCAAGGATGTCAAAAGAGCTAAGGATGTTTTTTTCAGTTAAAAATTTCATGGTTTGTCGTGGTTTATCACCAATAAGCGGATGATCAACACCGAGATCATATTTGTTGAAGTCTTCGTGATACACGATCGCATTCATATGGGTCCAAAGGTCGACAATAGAGAAGAGCTACAATAATGTTACCTTTAAGATACTACAACTCGATTGGTACGTTTGACTGAAAATGAGGAAAAAAATTATATTGATGCTGCGATTTCTTTTTCTGTGATAGCATGGTTGCAAAAAAATCATGGAAGGAGAAATTAATTGATAGTAAAGATCTCCAAAAAGTTGAAAAAATTCATGAAAAATTGCAAAAACAATGGGGTTCTGGAACCGTGGTGATACCGGCCCCAAGTGAAGTTGATGAACTT
Organism: Candidatus Thermoplasmatota archaeon; assembly: GCA_038884455.1. Classification (NCBI taxonomy): domain Archaea; kingdom Methanobacteriati; phylum Thermoplasmatota; species Thermoplasmatota archaeon. The sequence continues at coordinate 9,679 of JAWABU010000047.1, forward strand.
ATGAAACAAGTTCCTTTTGGAAAACTGATTACGATCAATGATATTCGACAGGTGCTTGCCAAAAAACATCATGCGACGATTGGCTGTCCAATTACAACCGGGATTTTTGCATGGGTTGCTGCACATGCCGCTGAAGAAGAGGCAGCTGAAGGAAAAAAAGATATTACACCGTATTGGAGGACGTTAAAAACCGGTGGTATCTTGAATGAGAAGTATCCCGGTGGTGTTGAAAACGTTAAAGAAAAACTTGAACATGAGGGGCACTGCGTGATCAAAAAAGGAAAAAATTATGTCGTGGAAAAATACGAAAATGCACTGTATCGTTTTGAGTGATAACCCACGTTGTTTTTTTTATTGTTGTGATACTCTGAAGACAAGGGGTCCTAGAATGAATGCCTGTGCCTTGCGTTGCTCATCAAGTGCTTGAACGGTAATATGGATGGAGCCAAGTCCAACGATGACCCCTGAAGTAACTGTAGCTTGTCCGCCTGCTGGAAGATTGGTAACGGTTTTTGTCAGAGTTCTGTTGAGGAGTTTAAAGATTCCGCCAGTGTAGCTGAGGTTGACTATAAGTTCTGGGATGTCAGTTGTTCCAACATTTTGGATAACAGTAGTAAAACCAAGTCCACCAGTAATATTCCCAAATGAGATTCGTGGTTTATTTTTGATCATGACGGTCAGAGGGGATGACCAGTTGCTCTCTGCACCAGTAGTGTCCCGTGTTTTGATTTTAACCAGGTAGGTTCCAGGTTTTGTCCAACTATAGGATACTTGCGAGGTTGTCCCTGAGCTTAGAGGACCGTGCCATTCAATTTTTTTATCACCAAATGACCAGCAGACGTACATTGATTCACCGTCAGGTTCAAGCAGAGGAGCTGTGGTAAACGTCAGCGGTTCGTTGATATATCCTTGTGTTGGACCGGTTGGTGGTGCTGGTGGTGCTGGTGTGGTGCTCGGAGCTATCGCTCCCATGCTAAGATCTGGGTTTCCCCACAATGCCCCCCATTCAAACATCTCATATTTTACGTATGCCCAAAGGTTTTTAGTGTACATGTCTCGGAGTGCTTTTTGATGAGCTTGCCCTTGAGTGTAAAGACCGCTCGTAACGTAGATGGTGAAATAGTAGTCCAGGGATTGACTTGATCCTTGGTTTGGGTTTTTCCATCCTGGGCAGCCGAGTGCTACTTTGGTTGCTCCAAGAAAACCGACTGCTCCTTGTTTCAGCATAGCTTTGCCGATGTTGAGTTCATCGGTGTCTGAGTTGCTACAGGCATCTGCAAAAATGATTGCAGGGTAGTTGTCGTTGAGTGAATTGCAGGTGGTTGTTGAAACAAAAGCACCGCCACCAGAGTGATAGATATGTGCAGAGATCGGGCTTCCGTGTCCTGCCCAGTTGACAAAACCATATTTTCCTTGTGACCAAATGTTTTTTACATTGGTGAATCTGAGATCATAATCCATAGGATATGTGGAGTAGCCCTGTTCATACATACGGGTTGCGGTCCAATCTTCCATCCAAGTATGGAGGGTGGCGTTCGTTTTGTATTCCATAAGAACTGCATTATCTGTTCGTGGGTTCGGATCGTTATCCCAGAAGAATGCTCCCAAGAGAAGAATGTTGTGTTTGAAACGTGGATCCTGATTTTGTTCATAGGCCACTGATTTTTCACAGATGTCCTGTACTGTGGTTGGGTCGCTCCAGGGGATACGCCCGACGTTGATTTCAGCGTAGAAATCAATTGGGTCTGAGTTTTCCCCCCATCTTCGATTTTGGTTTTTATCCCAGGATTCACTATCAGGTAGTGAGAGTTCTGCGTAGTAGTAGTCGGTTTCTGGTTTTCCGTAGCCGAGATCCTGCCAACATCGTCGCATGGGAACAGCATCGTAATCACCGACAAGGAGGACGTCTTGTACACCCCATTGATCTGAAGGATATTTTTCTCGGAGGAAATTTCTGATTTGCTCAGCAAGATCGTACCCTTGGTAATTTGAAGCTATCCACGAAGTAGTCACAACTTCTACAGTTCGTCCTTTGGTCGTTTCCCAGTCGACCAATGGTTGAACCGCAGTGGTGAGTGAATCTAAGGTGATGATAACATAGTCGTGGAGTCCTTTCGTAATGGTTGGTGTACTGTGGTACCACTGTTGTGCTTGATCATAGTTGCTGATGATTTCTTGTGCGGTTTGTTCGGTTCGCTTGAGCGTATCAGTATTACTTTGTTTTGAGGAATCTTTAGTATAGGCTATGGTAACAGTTATGGTTTGATGATACACGAGTGTTTGTGTTGTTGGGTAGTAGGTGAAGGGGGCGATTTGTATGTCAACGAGATTGTATTTTCGGTATCCTGCAGTTCGTATGAACTCAACAGGTTTTGCTGGGTAGGGGTTGTTCGTGGTGTAGATGTTTTTGTAGTTGTTTTCATAGGTTTGGTGTCGTTGTACGGCAAGGTCTGGTTGTTCGTCTGATAAAAGGATTGGTTGTGGTGCCGGTGCGATGCTGTATGTTCCAGGGAGTGTGAGATCATTCGGTGTTTCATAGGTTATCGAATCGAGGGTTGCATCTGGTGGAAGTGCAATGGCATAGATTTTTGCAGGGAGGTTTGGTTGTCCTGGTATTAAGAGACTTCCATAGTTCTCCATGAAAAGTGTGTGATAGCCATCTTCTTCTTTGAGATGGTAGGGATACATTGGGATGGTTATGGTTATTGTATTTTTTTCTGGTGTTGCTTGAAGACTTGAGATGAAAACACTACTGATGAGCGCAAGCATGGTTAAAAAAATATACACTGGTTTTATTTTTTTTACAGACGTCTTCTTCATATTTAACCCCTTTCAATAGTACTTAAACATACGAAGTATATAAAGTCTTGCTTTTTTAGGGCTTCATCCCGAAATAGATAATTAAGGAAGAAACATTCATTTTTTCATTGGATGGGACGCGCAAAGAAAAGGATTAATCCAACAGTTGCGAACCATGTGAACCGCAACTTCACCGCCGATTTCAGCAAGGCGGTGATCAAAGCGGTACACCAACTGCCTCCACCTTGGAAACCTAATAACAGAGGACGAAAAGGACA
>JAWABU010000048.1 GCA_038884455.1 Candidatus Thermoplasmatota archaeon
GGATCTGATGGATTTCTATACTTTATACGATTGTCAGGCATTTGATCCGCATGTGAATCGACAGAGATTTAGGGAGGAATGGTGGGCTTAACCGATGACCAATGAAGGTTTTTCTTTACCAGATCATCCTGAAAGAAAAGAAGAGATTAAAATTTCGCTTTACCAAACAGAGGTTTGTCCTTATTTTGTTCGTGAATCAACCACAGACCAATCGGCATACCACACTCAGATAGTTTCAAAGAGATATGCGACCAATGTGCAAGTCTATCATCAGGAGCATGTGAACAACATTCTTCGCAGACAAAAATAGTATCATCAAATACAAGACCTTTCAGATGATCATTTAAATCAATTGTATGTTTACAAATCTCACAAATTCTTTGAACCATCATATACCCCCTTTTTGAAGATTCATTTTTTCATTCTCTACCGAATCAATAAAAATGAACATTATTCACTATAAAAATCTTTGTAAGAAAAAAAGAGGATGGGATGAGGGATGCAATCTGAAACGATGAATGATATGTGGCAGAAATGCCAGCGGCCCGCAGGGCTGGCATTATCCCCCGCATCTCACGTCGTAGTAAACAGACAACAGCATACCTTACTTATATACTCTGAGACAAGAGAGGATTGAAAGTATTCTACCTGCTCCTCTTAGAACATCAAGAAAAACATTGAAACAACTCTGGATATCCGCTGAGTTACACAAGCAAGTTCTGTATTACATAAAACCAGGAGCTGTTGGGGGAAGCATCGATGCATCAAACTCATCAGGCAACTTTTTGGTTGTTGCATACTGATACAATGCAGCTACATAAATACCATTAATCGCTGATGCAACTGCCCCAAGAACTGCCCAATAGAGCAAAGCAGTAGCCACACATATAAGAAGAAGGATCGTATTCCCGAAGAGCATCCCGAGGACAAGAGGAACTACTCCGAGTAAAAACAACAAGAAAAAAATTCCTCCAAACCCGAGTGAACCAACTAGAGTCTCACCCCAAGTCTGCCGGAATAATGTTGCACTCCGCCGAATTGAATCACCCATGCTTCGTTTTTCAAAAATCAACACAGGAATGATAAAAAACGTCACATACGTCCATGTAATACCAACCAACCCAACAATAATCCGTCCAACCCAGCCAGAACGCTCCCGAATTGCCTGCAAGATAACACCAATCGTCGCAGAGATAACAGCCCAAAGAAAGATTCTCACAATATTCTCACGAGCAGCATGAAGACCATCTGCAACCCGGGGATCACCACCATTCAGTCGAATATGCGCACAAGCAACAACTGCTGTGTTGAAGAAAATAACCACGAAAAACAAAAGAATGTACAATACAAACATTAAAACAACAGGAATCACCGGCTGCGTTGACAGCTGTGGCAACCCTAGAAAAATAAAACCCCCAATAAAAGAGACTATCAAAACAACACAGGCGATAAAGGAAAACACAGGAAATAACAGAATTTCTTTATCTTTCCGTAACACGTCAAAACTTGTTTTCATCAGCTTCCAACTACGATCTAACCTTCCCATGACACAATAAACAGAAACAACCATAATAAAGATTATGGTACCTTTAAAAAATCAAGCCATCGGAAGTCTGGAAAAAAGAGAATTTGGGATGGGATGCGCCAAATAACCCTAAAATCCAGACTCCCCGAATAACTACAAAACCTTTATGACTTTAAAAAGATAACTCTCATATGTCATATCGAGAAGTACTTCTGATGACAAAAAAGACAATAGCTTTAAAGAGCATATGTATGTATTATTATATAAAAGGTTATTCAGAAGCGAGAAACTATGACGTCTCAGGTACAACGCATCCTTTCATGGAATGTCAACGGGCTTCGAGCAATAGAAAAAAAAGGATTTTTCTCCTGGTTTCAAAAAGAGTCACCAGATATTCTCTGTCTCCAAGAAATCAAAGCAACCCCTGAACAACTCCCACCTCATCTTCGAAACCCACCAGGATACCACTCCTATTTTAATCCGGGAGAACGCAAAGGATACAGCGGTGTTGCCATGTTCACCAAACAAAAACCAGTTTCAATAAAGAAAGGTTTTGGTATTCAAAAATTTGATAGCGAAGGACGCATACTGATTCTCGAATACAGCAATTTTATTCTGTTTAACATTTACTTCCCCAATGGGAAAAAAAATCACGAGCGGCTCACATATAAACTTGATTTTTACAACACCTTCCTCAAATATGTAGACATGTACAAAGAACAGGGAAACAATATTATCATCTGCGGTGATGTCAATACTGCACATACTGAAATTGACCTAGCGCGACCGAAAGAAAATGAAAAAATCTCTGGTTTTTTACCAGTGGAACGTGCATGGATCGATACGCTACTATCCCATGGATACCTTGATGCCTTTAGAGTTTTTAACCATGAACCTCATCAGTATACTTGGTGGGATATGAAAACCAATGCTCGAGAACGAAATATCGGCTGGCGTATCGATTATTTTTTCATCAACAAAGAACTCCTACCCCATCTTACCAAAGCATTTATCATGCAAGACATACTGGGTTCTGATCACTGCCCGATAGGAATTGAACTCAGCAGCATATGAGAGGAAAAAGGTATGAAAGAATCGCTTGAATATGTCTACAAAGAACAAAAAGAACTCTCGATCTATAGTGGCATTGGTGCACTGCTTGGCTGGGATCAAATGACGTATATGCCTTCTGATGGAAGTAGTGATCGAGCTGAACAAACAGCACTGATCTCCAGGCTTGCTCATGAAAAAACAACAGCAGATGCTTTGTATGACCACGTACGAAAACTGAACGAAACAATAACCTTTGCTCAACTCAAAGAACATGACAAACTAGTTGTTACTCGCCTGAAAAAAGATCTTGAAAAAACAAGAAAAATACCATCAGCCTTTATTGAAAAAATATCAAAAACAACCACACTTGCCTATCAGGCATGGGAAGAAGCTCGAGCAAAAAAAAATTTTTATCATTTCGCACCACATCTTGAAAAAATCATCGAACTTGAAAAAGAATACTGCACCTATATCAATCTCCCAGGGCATCCCTACAACAGCCTTCTTGATGATTACGAAGAAGGAATGACGGTTGACATCCTAAAAAAAGAGTTCACCTACCTACGTAAAAACCTCATCGAAATACTTGACAAAATCAAAACAAGCACCTTGTTTCAAAAACAAAAACCATTTCAAAAAACACTCTCCATTGAAAATCAGAAAAAACTCTGCAACTACTTCATAAAAAAAATGAACCTATCAAAAACCAAATTCCGCCTCGACGTCTCAACACATCCCTTCACCACCTCAATAGGTAATAACGATGTCCGCATCACCACCAACTTCGAACGAAAAAACCCTTTGTTCTCGTTTTATTCAACCATCCACGAAGTGGGACATGCACTTTACGAACTCAACCTGCCGCAAAACGAATACAAAGATACGGTTATTTCTGACTCACCTTCATTAGGACTGCATGAATCACAATCAAGGTTCTGGGAAAACATGATCGCCCGAAACAAACATTTCTGGGTTTTCTTCTACCCTGTTTTCCAAAAAATCGTTCCAAAAAAATTCACCACCATAGCCCTTGATCAATGGTACCGCATCATCAACCAAGTACAACCCTCACTCATACGAGTTGAAGCAGATGAACTCACCTACTGTTTACATATCATCCTTCGTTTCGAACTCGAACTCATGCTCATCACCGATGAAATCAAGGTTGCCGAAGTTCCTGATATTTGGGATCAAAAAATACAGAACTACCTAGGCGTACGCCCACACAACGATGTCGAAGGGGCTCTTCAAGATATGCACTGGAGTGGGGGAAGCTTTGGATATTTTCCCACCTATGCTATTGGAAGTATCTATGCCGCACAACTATTCCAGACACTACTCAAACATCATCCTGATACGCTCCAGAACATAGAACAGGGAGACTTTGCTTCCATCATAACTTGGCTTCAGAACAACATTCATCAGTATGGACGGCTTATGACCGCTGACGACATTATTAAAACATGCTGCGGGGAGGGGCTCAACTCACAAAGATACATATCTTATTTAAAAGATAAATACTATACCCTCTATAACATCTAAAAAGGAAAGGAGAGAATAAAACACTATGTCTCAATTAGTTTTAGTTCGTCATGGACAATCACAATGGAATCTTGAAAACCGGTTTACCGGCTGGGTCGACGTCCCATTATCAAAAAAAGGACGAGATGAAGCAATTAATGCTGGTAAACAACTCAAAAACATCTCTTTTGATGCTATATACGTCTCTCACATGCTCCGCGCGATACAAACACTCCATTATATTCTATTAGAGCTCAACGACTCTCGTATTCCTATCTTCCATCATGAAGAACCCAGGGTCAAAAAGTGGGAACATTATACCGGTGACACCACAAAAGAACTCCCTGTTTACCAGTCAGTAGAACTCGCAGAACGATACTATGGTGATCTCCAAGGCCTTAATAAAGATGAAACAAGGAAAAAATACGGCGATCAGCAAGTTCATCTCTGGAGGCGAAGTTTTGATGTGAATCCACCGAATGGAGAAAGCCTGAAAGACACCTGCGAACGAACCATTCCCTACTACAAAAACAATATTGTACCACAACTTGAACGTGGAAAGACAATTCTTATTGTCGCCCATGGAAACAGCCTACGTTCCATCATAATGCATGTTGAAAACATTTCAAAAGAGATCATACCAACTGTAGAAATACCAACTGGTATACCTATTATTTACACCTTTGATGCTCATCTAAACATGCAGCAAAAAAAACTCCTCGAAGTAGAAAAACCATAAAATAGCGCCTACGAAAGAATAATAAATCTGCTTTGCGTCTTGAATAAGATACAGCTATGCTTGAAATTGGTGTATATCTCATCATCATGATTCTTGTTTTTCTCAGTATGGATGCAGTCGCCTGGTTTCTCCATAAATATGTCATGCATGGTTTCGGATGGTTTCTCCACGAAGATCACCATCGTTATACAAAAAAACGTTTTGAAAAAAACGATGTGTTTGGTTTGTTTTTTGCAGTCGTCTCAATACTGTTCATCTTTTCTGGTTTTTTTGCAGGATTAGATCTACGATTCTTCATCGGCGTTGGCATTGCACTCTACGGACTCTGGTATCTCATTGTTCATGACGTCTTCTTTCACCGTCGACTCAAAATCAAATACCGTCCAAAAAGCAGATACCTGAAGCGAGTACTCCACGCCCATGCAGTCCATCATCAGAAAAGTACGGCACATCAAGGGATTTGTTTTGCTTTCATGTATGCACAAAAAAAGTATGATGTACCACAAGAACAATTAAAAAATTAAAGGCCCATATGATCATAAACTATCTCATCTTAGATATACTCATCATCCTTTTTCCTTTTCTTTTGTCATTTAACTGGAAATTTACCTACTATCGATATTACACAGCATTATTCCCTGCTATCGCCATCGTCGGTATCGGCTATATCCTCTGGGATGCAATCGTCACTGCACGAGGAGACTGGTGGTTCAACTACAACTATCTCTCAGGCATAACCATCATTGGGCTACCACTTGAAGAAATACTTTTTTTCATCGTTGTTCCCTACTCATGCATCTTTATTTACGAAAACCTAGAATATTTCTATCCAGATAAAAAAATCACCTACAACAAACACCTATACATCGGTATTACCATACTCTTGATTCTCGGCAGCATCATTTTTTATACCCAGGCTTATACAATTCTAGCGCTCATATCCTGTGCCTTTTTCTTCATCATTGCCCTCTGGTGCTACCCAGAGATTCTCCAATCACGAAACTACTGGCTCTACATTGGCATCTCCATGATTCCATTTATCATCTTCAACTATCTCTTAACCTCACTACCGATTGTTCTGTACAACCCGTCTGCCATATGGGGTGGAGACGGCCTGTGGAACGGCAGATTCATCACCATACCCTATGAGGATTTCTTCTATAACTTCGCCATGCTTTCATTCTATCTGCTTGTCTATCGCATCTTTAAAAAACGATGGTTTACCAAGAACGAAAAAACAACATGATATAAAACGCAAATAATACAAAGACCTATATGATAACAACTATCATTACTCTGCCTGGTTTGTGATTCTTATGACCAAAAAAAAAGTAGCAGTGATCGGTGCAGGTTTTGGGGGGATGGCTGCTGCAGCACTCCTTGCTCGAGATGGCTACCAAGTCACTGTTGTTGAAAAAAATGACCAACCAGGTGGTCGAGCAATCATCTACAAAGCAAAAGACTTTGTCTTTGACATGGGACCATCATGGTACCTCATGCCAGATGTGTTCGAAAAATTCTTCGCAGAATTTAACAAAAAACCAGAAGACTACTATAAACTCATACGACTCAAACCAGCATACCGAGTTTTTTTCTCAAAAGACGAACGTGTTGATATATCACCAGATCTTGAACAAAACTACCAGCTCTTCGATCGATACCAAAAAAACGGTCGAGAACAATTTAAAAAATATCTTGCCGCAGCTGAATACCAATACACTATAGCAATGAATGAATTCATCTACAAAGAATACCAGCACCTCTGGGATTTCTTCAGTCCAAAACTACTCATTAAAGGATCCAAACTCCACATCTTCAAAAAACTAGATTCCTATGCCCAGCGATATATCACTGATGAAAAACTTCGAAAAATCCTGGAATACACCATGGTGTTCCTTGGTGGAACCCCTTTCGACACCCCAGCATTATATTCACTAATGTCCCATGTTGATTTCAACCTTGGGGTCTGGTATCCAGACGGAGGATTTGGAACACTAGCACGCTCCTTTGAACAACTCGCAAAAGAACAAGGAGTTAACTTTCTCTACAATCATGAAGTAACAAAAATTATCACTGAACACAACACCGTAACTTGCCTTGAAACAAACACCGAAAAAATCCCAGCAGACATCATTGTTGCAAACGCTGATTACCATCATGTTGAAACACAACTCCTTGAACCCTGCCATCAAACCTACCCTGAAAAATACTGGCAGAAAAAAGCAATCGCACCATCAGCACTCCTCATGTATCTCGGCGTCCAAGGAAAAATACAAAACCTTGTACATCACAACCTCTATTTTGCATCACACTGGGAAGATCATTTCAACACCATCTTTAGAAATCCGCTCTGGCCAAAAGATCCCTCATATTATGTCAGCTGCCCATCAAAAACAGATCCTACCGTTGCTCCAAACGATGCTGAAAATCTTTTCATTCTCATCCCTGTTGCAGCAGGGCTCCATGACCCGAAAAAAATACGAGAAAAATACTTCAACCAAGTCATCACACATCTTGAACACCTCACCGGTGAATCAATCAAAGATCGAATCATCGTGAAAAGACTCTTTGCCCATGCTGATTTCACAAACTATTATCATGCTTATAAAGGAACAGCACTTGGCCTTGCCCACACCCTTAAACAAACTGCAGTATTCAGACCACACCATAAGAGTAAAAAAGTAAAAGGATTATACTACACAGGACATTATACCCATCCTGGTATCGGCGTACCTATGGTTATCATTGCCTCACAAATCGTAGTCCACCAGATAAGGAATACCTATGATCGTTGATAAAACATTCATAGCAATTTTTCAAAAAGGAAGTAGAACCTATTTCTACAGTAGCCTTTTTTTCCCAATGCATATCCGCAGAGACGTCTTTATCCTCTATGGTTTTGTCAGAAAAGCAGATAATTTTGTTGATGCAGTACCACAAAATCCACAAGGTTTTTATGAGTTCAAAGAAAAATACAAACAAGCAGTCGCAGGACAGCAGACCGGTGACATCGTCATTGATTCATTCGTAGACCTTGCACACAAACATAATTTTAACTTCGAATGGGTTGATTCTTTTCTCCATTCCATGGAAATGGATCTTACAAAAAAAACCTATGAAACTATGGAAGAAACCATTGACTACATGTATGGATCAGCTGAAGTCATCGGGCTACTCATGGCTCGAATCCTTCACTTAAACAAAGATGCTTTACCCTACGCCCAATATCTTGGTCGAGCAATGCAGTACATCAATTTTATCAGAGACATCGATGAGGATAACGCTCTTGGGAGAATTTATTTTCCACGATCTGAACTGCAAAAATATGGTTTAGAAAATCTCAATTATGATCACGTTCTCAATCATCAACAAGGATTCTATGACTTTATCCATGCACAAATACAAAAATACTGTGAATGGCAAGAATTCGCAGAACAAGGATATTCTTGCATCCCAAAACGGTACCTCATCTCCGTGAAAACAGCGTCTGAAATGTACAAATGGACTGCACAAAAAATCCTCCGCAATCCGTTCATTGTCTATGACTGGAAAGTAAAACCACGGATCATACGCATCGTCACAGCAACGCTAGTAAATCTCATCAATATCATGAGTGATAAATACGAGACAACACCCTGCCCGGTAAAACAGCATCATCACTAACCTTATACAAAATAAGATACGTATACGCATCAATATCTGAAAAATAGGAAACAGTACGTAACACATAAACCTAAATACCAGTTTTTTATACAGCTTTTACCTATAAATATATTCGGATTTGTGGATCATTACCTATGCCTGAGATTGAAATGCAATTTCGCTGTCCCAATTGCCGGGAATTGGTCACCTTCAAAGGGAATGCTGGAGAACAACGAATCGCTGCGTGCCCTGCCTGTGGAAAAGAGGCAAAACTCCGCTTTCAATCAGCAGAACCAGCAATAGAAGTATACAACCTGCGAAAGGAATACAATGATCTCGTTGCAGTTGACAACATTTCATTTACTGTGAAAAAAGGAGAAATTTTTGCATTTCTTGGACCAAACGGTGCAGGAAAAACAACAACTGTCGAAATGATTGAAAACATTCGAACACCAACTGCTGGAACCATAAAACTTCTTGGTGTTGACATACAAACTGGTTTTAACCAAATCAAAGAACGCATCAGCATACTACCTCAAGAATTTCATTCCTTTGAACGATTCACCGTTCGAGAAACATTGACCTATTTTTCAAAATTATATAAAAAACAAGCAAACATTGATGACATCATCAAAACCATGGATCTTAAAATCCACGAAAAAAAACTATACAAAAATCTTTCAGGTGGTTTGAAACAACGCGTCGGTGTAGCTCTTTCCCTTGTCAATGACCCGGAGATTATTTTCCTCGATGAACCAACCACAGGTCTTGACCCGAAAGCACGACGAGAAGTCTGGCAGGTTATTGCAAATCTCAGAGATCAAGGAAAAACTGTTTTTCTCACCACCCATTACATGGATGAAGCAGAATATTTGGCAGACCACATCGCAATTATCCATAAAGGAAAAATCATTGCGGAGGGGAGCCTCGAGGAACTGATTGAACGATATGGTGATAAAACAACCCTTTATATTAAAAATTGTACGAATGCTGCAACACAAAAAATCCTTGAGGAAAAAGGATTTGAGGTGACACCAACTGGAAATGGAGATCTTGCAGTAAAAATCGAATATAAGGAGAAAGTCCTCGAAGTTTTATCTGAACTGCGTCATGAATGCATTGAATACGACGGTGTCGACATCAGACGGTCAAATCTTGAAGAAGTATTTTTGAAACTGACTGGATCTCGTCTCACTGAGGAGGAATAAACCATGAATGTGAAAATCATTGCCCTTGATTTTTTCTACAACATCAAAAGCTGGTCGCGAAGTCGCGGAACCGTATTCTGGTCACTGCTCTTTCCCATCATGCTTATCCTCCTGTTTGGTGCTATTTTTTCAGGATTTGGTGACAACAAATATACTCTGTATGTTCAAGATTTAGATAACACTGAAGTATCACAAAGTTTCATTACCATTCTTCATAACACCAACGTTATCCGTATCGAAAATGTAACAACGAACACTACGATTACTGAATACATCAAAGATCATAATATTAAAAATCTCATCGTCATCCCAAAAGGATATGGGACAGCGGTTCGTCAATCATATACTGATCCATCGGTTACGATTGCGTTACAGTACTACTTTGATCCCTCAGAACAACAAACCACACAGATTATTCGCAGTGTAATTTCAAATATACTTTTTGAACTGAACATGCAGATTTCACAGGGGAGAACAATTATCAGGTTAACTGAAGAAAGTACGGTAACTGAAAACTTTGGATTCATTGACTTTTTTATTCCAGGGATGATTGGTTTTACCATCATGCAACAGTGTATCTATGGTAGCATCGAACGAAATACAAAATATCGAAAAGATGGTATTCTAAGAAAGCTTCTAACTACACCTATTACCAGGTCAGAGTGGATAATTGCAAAAATGCTGTTCATGTTGTTCCTTGCATTTCTTTCAACGACGGTTGCCATCACGGTCGGTGTGCTTGCGTATAACATCAAAGTATACATCACCATCTATACGATTATTATTATTGTTGCGACAAGTTTTCTCTTCTCAGGCATAGGTATGATCATCGGCAGGTTTGTCAAAGAGGAGGAAACTGCTGATATGGCTGCTGGTGCAATCAGCTTTCCGATGATGTTTCTTGCTGGGACTTTTTTTGCTGTCGAATCTATGCCGCCAATTATACAAACTATTGCTCATGTACTCCCGCTGTTTTATGTTAATGAAGGTTTGAGAAATGCTATGATCTATTTGAACTATGATCTTGCTCTCACCTATACTGCAATTGTTCTTGTTTTTGCAATCATTTTCTTCGTTGCCGGTGTTTTGCTGACCAAATGGAAAGAAGATTAAAAAAAAACGGTATCTTGTCTCTAAATTCATGGTTCTGCTGTAGGATTTTTTTGATTATAGAAAAATATTTATATTAAAAGATATAAATATAATTATATGGATAATGCTAGCAGATAGCATTATCCATCCCACAAATAGGGATGTGAAAAAAAATGTTGGTTGTTGGGACAGTTTCCAGTATTGAAGAACAAACAGAACTACGTTTCATTGCAGAAATTGTTATCATCGGAGAACGATTCAGATTTCTCGGACGTCAACAACAAACAATGAAACCAATAAAAAAAGAGTAGAAAAAAATTATTTTTCACCAGAAAGACTTTGTGTTCCTATGAGTGTTTTGGTATCAACAACTCCTTTTGTCGCCCGAATCTTATTAATTACAATCTTTCCAATCGAATCAATATCAGGACACTCAATTTTCAATAAAATATCATATTCTCCAAAGAGAGGGTGAACCTCTGTTACTTCAGGAATATTTCGCAGTGCCTGATAGACCGATTTTTCATAAAGCGGGCTTATACTTAGTAATGCAAAACCTGTTGCCATAGTAAGACGACATACACTTTCTATATCATATAGTTTTCTTTAAAAATATCTTGTTGTTATTCTTCAGGTGGACATGAACCGCATTCAATCGGAAAAATTTTTTTAGCAATGAGAGTTTTACAAATCCTGCAGGTTTCCGAGACAATACTTACTTCAGTATTTTGAATGATCCGTTCCGCAGAACGATGGATCTCCTCAAGAACTAGAGGATCAGTAATCTTGATCTTTCCTCGCTTATGCGAAAGATACTGACAAACTGCCGCTGGTGTTATCCCAAGTTTTTCTGCTGCTTCTTTTTGAGTTAATCCATGCCTTTGGATCATACTTTCAGCTATCTCTTTTCGTATGACTGGAAGGCCGTTCCACAACATGTATTCACATGGAGTCTGCTTCATACCAACAAGAATATCGCAAGTATTCAAATAATTAACGCATGTTAATTCCTCTTGATTAAAAGCAAATTGAAGAGCTTTAACGCCGTAACACTAAGATACCATAGACATGCGGCTGCATCCCAAAATGGGTTCAAGGATGACTCTTTGAACTCCTTTTCGCTGTGAACTAACTCACAGCATTCCTCCAAAATCATGGTTTCAATGGACGATTTCACAGCCTGATGACGGTCATTAAGCATATTTTTTAAGAACTCCCTATAGTTTAAACTCATTGCAAAGGGAATCGGAAGGGGTTTCGCTGTGGACTTATACGACTGGGATCCACAATGGAACCTTCCGTTCCTTCGCGTATCGAACAAGCAGCACTTGTTTCACATTATAGGATAAAACCTTCAGCGCTAACTCTCTTTTCTGCATCCACCGTTTCCTGCTATACAGGAAACCACCCCAGCGTTTCTTGATCGAAGAAAACACACTCTCAATGATAGACCGCAGATGGTAGACGGCAAGCCATGCTTCTGGGTCCTTTTTGTGTTCTCTCTTTTTGTGTTCTCTGAACGAGATAATCCACGCAGGATTTCCGTTGGCTTTGCTCCTGGCATTTTTCCTAAAGTAAAGGTATGGTGTACCGTTTTTATCAGCAACAAGTTGGCAGTTGTTCCGGGAGGAAAATGCCTTGTCACCGAGTACATTACCAAGTTCCGGGAGGTTTTTAATTAGATGTTCAAACTCCTTGGAATCATGTCGATTCCATGGTGTGGTCGTAAACCACTGGATCACACCGGTTTCAATATCGATGCTGATATGGAGTTTGATACAGTCTTTTCGTCCGCTTTGCCGTTTGATCCGGATGTCGTACC
>JAWABU010000049.1 GCA_038884455.1 Candidatus Thermoplasmatota archaeon
AGCCCGGTGAATGTGTGGAACATCCCGGGCTTTCTTGATAATTTTTCATAGGTCAGCATCTCTACATCCCATCCGATGTAGAATATATATGCTAGGGGTTAAAAATTGCTATTTCGCAAGAGGTCTATTATATATTACATTTTGTTATTTAAACTTTACTATTTGTAAAAATAAATTTACTTATTTATCCCTGCATCTATCAAATTAAGCCTCAATTATAATCATTCAACAGAAGAAATATTTTTATTTAAATGATTCCTAAAAATAGTGCAGGGGAAGGGATTTGAACCCTCGAACCACTAAGGACAAGACTCTGAATCTTGCGCCGTTGACCAAGCTTGGCGACCCCTGCGATGAAGAACCCTAAGAAGTTTGTCAGAGTATTAAATTTTTGGCTTTTCCTGCTCTCATTCGAAAAACCATTATTTATATTCATCCGCATATATTTATAAAATATTTACTCCTACAATATCTTGGTAGAAAACATAACCAAACAAGATTTTTGGAACTCACGAACCGCTTTTATTCTTGCAAGTATCGGATCAGCAGTAGGACTTGGAAATATCTGGCGTTTCCCCTATATTTGTTATACTTATGGCGGTGGAGCTTTTCTCATACCCTACTTCGTCGCATTATTTACCGCTGGAATACCACTGCTCATCCTTGAATTTTCATTAGGTCATAAAATGGGCTGTTCAGCACCAGAAGCATTTAAAAAAATAGGAAAAAAATACGAATGGATCGGCTGGTGGACAACCTTCATACCTTTCCTCATTTCCTTGTATTATGTTGTAGTCATGGCATGGTGTTTTTCCTATATGATTTATGCAATTGATCTCCGATGGGGCAATCAGAGTTCAACCTTTTTTACCATGTATCTTGGTGATTCAGGTGGTCCTGTGATTCTTGGTGTACCAAGCATTCCTGTCTTCTTGAGCCTTATCATCATATGGGTTTTCATTTTTCTGATTTTATACAAAGGTGTTCACCGTATTGGAAAAATAGTATTACTCACTGTACCACTCCCATGGATACTACTTGGTATACTCACTATCCGCGGACTAACTCTCCCCGGTGCTATTGATGGACTCAACTATTATCTTATTCCTGATTTTTCACGACTTGGAGATCCTTCGGTTTGGCTTGCCGCTTATGCACAAGTATTTTTTTCCCTTAGCCTTGCTCAAGGAATTATGATCACCTATGCAAGTTTTCTGAAAAAAAATCAGACATCACCAATAATGCTTGTATTGTTGCACTTGCTGATGCGGGAACTTCTTTTATCGCTGGTTTTGCCGTCTTTAGCATTGTTGGATACCTTGCGTTCTCACAAGGAACCACAATTGATGCATTAAGTAACAATCTTGCTGGCCCAAATCTCACCTTTATCACCTATCCTACTGCTATTTCGTTGTTCCCAGTTGCTGCAGCGTTCTTTGGTTTTATCTTTTATCTCGCACTTCTGAGTTTTGGCATTGATTCAGCATTTTCTATGCTCGAACCCTCAATATCTGCAGTTAGTACCAAATGGAGATTATCAAAAGCAAAGAGTACTGCTCTTCTTTGCTTGTTTGGTTTCTGTGCAAGCCTACTTTTTATCACCAGCAGTGGAATCCATTGGCTCAAACTTGTTGATCATTTCATAGCACATTTTGGTTTAGTTCTTGTTGGTCTTCTTGAATGTGCTATTGTTGGATGGATGTACAAGATTTCAACACTCCGTAACCATGCCAATACAACATCTGAACTACAGCTTGGATGCTGGTGGGATATTCTCATCTGCTATATTATTCCAGGTATTCTCATTATTCTTCTTATTAGTGCATTGGTCACTGAGATTATTAATCCTTATGAGTCCTGCCCGTGGTGGGTGCTTATGTTAGGGGGCGTTTTTCCACTTTTTGGAAGCGGTATTCTTGCAGTACTTTTTTCAAAGATAACAAAAACCAAAAAACGAGGTGAAGCAGTATCGGCCTAGAACTTTCAGCAATTATTATGCTTGTTTTTGGATCTCTTGTTATCTACGGCGGTCTTATATATTGTATTTATAGAGCATTGCAAAGCTACAAAAGAACCAAATAAAAAAACCGAAACATTTTTTTGAAAATATGGTTGGTAAACTATAAGTATTTCTTGAAGTATTGCCTCTCCTGTTTTTCATATGGCCCGAATAGTGTAGCCTGGTAACATACGGGACTGTGGATCCCTTGTGCCGGGTTCAAATCCCGGTTCGGGCCCTTTACGTTCAAACTTTACATGAAAAAGAAACGGGAGGAAGGTAGGGGGAAAATATGAAGAAAAAAATATTTTTTCCCTTCCTCACCATATACTGCTCTTCTGTTAAACCTATATAAAGATTTGTTGGCAATATTCCAAAATGATGATATAGCATCAGGGGTAGTACTAATATACGTTCATGATTTGGAATCCTCATCTTTAAATCTCATTTTTTATCCATAGAATAAATGACTAGGCCAGAAAGCATCTTTGGCAGGAAATATGTTGACTTCTGTGGCATATGCTCGCTAGCATCAGCAATTGCTTGAAGCTGTTCGATTTTTGTTGCATTGATCAGAAATGAAAGATCGAATCTGCCTTTATCGACAAGATCGACAGCTTCACTGTTTGATCGGGTGTATTTTACATGATCTTCAAGGTTGCGCTCAGTAATACCCATGGTTTTTTCTAAGACAACCTTATGTAAAATTGAGACATCAAGAGTTCTCCAGGTTTTTGAATGATCAGCAGCAAGTGTGTCCATAATTGCTTCTGATTTCAAGGTAAGTATATAGTATTTCTTTTTATGATATAACGCGAATTTATGTTCTCTTTCTGTTTTAATACTTTTCATAATAGTATCGCCAAGTTCCGAAGCATTTTTTTCTGCATCAACTGTTTTTTCTTCAACGACAAAAAAAGGTTCAAGTTTTTTTAACAAGGTTTGCAAATTAAAATTTGGCATTTTTATCAGCCGGTGGGTTGGAAGAATCGCAAGCCCATCATCATACATATTTGCAAGGACAACCATCTGGTAATTAAACGGTGCATCCGGCGAGGTATTTTTTGTTTTTTCTTTTTGCTCTTGTGCATAATTAAGTGCTGTTTGATATCGATGATGCCCATCAGCAATATACAGTGGTTCTTTTTTTAATTTTTCAACGATCTTTTGAATTATTTTTTCATCTTCGATTCGCCAAAGCTTATGATGAAAACCATCATAACCATGAACATTGATGAATGGTTTATTTTTATGAATATTTTCATCAATTAATTTTCGGATATCGTCTTTTTTGTCGATATAGAGAAGTTCTATTGGTTCGAGATGAGCATTACAGGCACGCATGAGCTGTAATCGATCTGCTTTTGGTTTTGACAAGGTTTTTTCATGTGCTTTGACTAGCGTATATGTCGGATCAAGTTTGAGAATGACGAAAAAACCATTGAATGTTTTGGTTTCATCAGCGACATCAAACGTTATTTTATATGGATATATCGCAGGTTTATCGGATTGAATAAAGACACCATCATGTTGCCATTTTGCAAAAAGCTGTTGAGCACGAGTATATCGATTATTGGTTTCGGTGTCATCGGGAAATTGTTTTCCAAGGATGATCTTAACATAATTGTACGGATTTTTTTCATATAATTTTATTTGCATCTCCTCAGAAATGATATCATATGGTGGTGACATGACGTCGTCGAGATTTTTCACTTTTTCTTTATTGTATAGTATTGCTCTAAATGGTGCTATTTCAACCATAACATCCTGTTCTCCAAATCTTTTTTGTTCGGGGGTATCAATTCATTCATTAAAAATTTTGTTAACACACCAGAGACAAGATATTTCTTGCAGAGAGAAATCTTATAAACCCTGTATCTGATAAGAGGTTTTGAGGAGAATATGAAATATCGAGATTTAATTACCGTGTTTACCAGTATCGGTTTTTTTCTTACTCTTGGTTATGCCGCTGGAGTCAATCACTTATTCTGGTTTTTACCAGTAATTCTTGGTGTTCTTTTAGTGCTTATCTATCTAAAACTATGGAGGTAATAAAAAAAGATATTTTTTTAGTTATGTTGTTTTTTGTTTTTTATGGTTTTTGTTTCTGAGGGGATGCTGTTTTCGTGGAGACATGCAGGACATATCCCACTTTGCGCAGTCCAGTAATCCACACCGATACGGCCGAACCTGGATCGACACTGGTCACAAATCATAATTTTCTCCTAATGCTCTTATTTATTTTTTTGTTTTATATCTTTTATTGTACAACTGTGGTCGGATTGTACCACGTCTTTCTCCCCAAATCTTTAAATCTCATATGACGTTCGAAGGTTTCGATGGATACACCAAGCCTGCAAAACAGTCTCTTAGAGGTGCTCCACACCTATACTTTATGTGATGCATGCCTAGGGAGACAATTTAAAAACCAATATCGTGGAAAAACAAACGCTGAAAAAGGAATTGAACTGCGAAAAATGATACACTATACAAAAACAACCTCACCAGAAAACTGCTGGCTTTGTCATGGACTCATCTTAGAAATACCTCACTTTGTAGGATTGGTACAAGATGCCTTACAAGATTATGAATACACTACATTTCTTATCGGAACAAAAATTGATGAAGACATCCAACGGCGAGAAGAAGAAATTTTTAATACTTTTCCGTTTGTCGATCAAGAACCGATAAAAATGGAACTCAACCGAGAAATCGGAAAAAAACTTGAACTAAAACTCAACAAAATCGTTGATTTCAAAGATCCAGATATCACCGTAATTCTTGATACTGTGTTTTATTCTATTTCCCTTCAAATTACTTCAATATATTTTTACGGAAGATATAAAAAATTTGAACGAGGAATACCACAAACACGATGGCCTTGCAGAGTCTGCCAAGGTATCGGATGCAGACGTTGTCAGTATACAGGAAAAATGTATCAAACTAGCGTCGAAGAACTCATATCAGCTCCAATTCTTCAGAAGACGCAGGGTACTGATACTGCTTTTCATGGTAGCGGACGTGAAGATATCGACGCGCTCATGCTTGGCAACGGCCGCCCGTTTATTCTTGAAATAAAAAACCCAAAAATTCGGACGATATCACTCAGTATTCTCGAACAAGAAATAAATTCAGCCAATAAAAATCATCTTGAAATCAGTGATTTACGCTACTCTGATAAACAGGAAATTATACGTCTCAAAGATGCCGAATTCCAGAAAACATACCAGATTGTAATCCAGGGAGCTCAACCTTTTTCAAAAGAAAAACTTATAAAAGTGACTGGTTTATTACAGGGCACTACAATTAAACAGTTTACACCAACCAGAGTGGCTCATCGACGAGCCCATAAGGTTAGAGAAAAAAAGATATATACCTGCAGTGTTGACTCGGTAGAGGGCGTCATAGCCCGGTTGACGATAACCGCAGAATCCGGAACCTATATCAAAGAACTTGTATCCGGTGATAACGGTCAAACCCAACCAAATATCAGCGACTTGCTTGGTATCCCCTGCATCGTCAAAGAATTGAACGTTGTAGAAGTTAAGGGGGAGTAGAACGATATGGTAGTAAGATCAAAAGGACTGAGAAGTAAAAGTAGACATAAACTCCAAAAAAAATCGCGAGATCAAGGAGTAGCATCAATCACTCGAGCCTTACAAGAATTTGCTCCTGGAGATCGAGTAAGTGTTGATATTGATCCTTCGGTCCATAAGGGTATGCCTCATCATCGATTCCAAGGATATACTGGCCGTATCGAAGGGCAGCAAGGAGATGCATACCTTGTTGGAATAACCGTTGGAAAAAAACATAAGACCTTGCTTGTTCGACCAGAACATCTCGGGAGAGTACCATAAAATGACGCCGGACGACATCAATAAATATGTTTCTCTTGCTGAAGTTAAGGCTATTCTTAAAAAGATTGAGTCAGAACGAAGAGATCTCATCTATGAACAGCGCATTGCGTTAGAACATGCTGAAAAATTTGTTCAATTGTCAGTGAAGCAAACAAAAGATTTAATCAAAGAGTTCCGTTCACTTGGGAAAATCGAAGAGGTCCATGCCTATAAAATCGCAGATCTTTTACCAAAAACTGTTGAAGATGTGAAAGCAATTTTTGCAAAAGATCGATATACGCCAAACGAAGCTGAATGTAAGAAAATTATTGATATTGTAAAAAAATATATTTCAGAAGCATAAAAAGTTGGGGAGGCCTACCATGGAGGATTATGTATATATTTTGGATTATTTGCCAAAAGGAAGACCTGATGTTCCACCGTTTAAACGAAAACCTGTAGTCTACGGCATCGGAGAAAATCAATTTACGTTCCTGGAATTAATCCCAAAACGAGATGCAACTTTTACTGTCGGTGAGCGGGTATACGTTGGCAAAGATCCGGTTCTTCGAACAAAAATTGAAAAAATCAAAGGACGAGTAGATTACGAAGGTTTACCGAGTTCAGCCCATGGCGAACTTCCTTATGTTATTCTAGATATTGTTCATCACTCAGAGGAACGATTTGTTAAATTTTTCAACGAAGCAGCTGCAATTTCAACCCGTTTTCATGTCCTCGAGCTTTTGCCTGGTCTTGGAAAAAAAATGATGCTTGAAATTCTTGAAGAGCGAAAAAAGAAACCATTTACTTCCTTTCAAGAAATGCAGGAACGTATTGATTTTCTTCGGTCTCCTGATAAGCTGATTGCAAAACGGATTGAACTTGAACTAACCGATCCAACACAGAAATATCGTATTTTTACCCGTCCTCCTTTATCAAAGGGGGATCAATACCATCAAGGATAGCTATGTTGTTTTATGGTTCGACGAAAACTTGGACAGCATTTTCTTGTTGATCATAACGTTGTTCAGCGAGAACTAGACTATGCAACGCTTTCATCAAGGGATTGTGTGCTTGAAATAGGTGCTGGTCGCGGGGCCTTAACCTATGCACTTGCTCAGCAGGCAGGATCAGTAATTGCTGTTGAGATTGATCCGATTCTCGTTTTAGAATTACAGAAAAATCTTCCTTCTAACGTACAACTTATCCAGAACGATATTCTAAAGCTTGATTTATCAACACTTCCACGTTTTAATAAGATTGTTGCAAATCTTCCGTTTCACATTTCATCACCGTTTACCTTTAAAATTATTAAATACCCTTTTGAAAAAGCTATTCTTATTTATCAAAAAGATTTTGCACAACGTATGGTTGCGCATCCCGGTACAAAAGAGTATTCTCGACTTACTGTAGGAGTATATTATGCCTCCTTATGTCGAATTCTTGAGGATGTACCTAAGCGGTGTTTTTCGCCACAACCTAAAGTAGACTGTTGTATTGTTGAACTTGTTCCTCGAAAAAAACCTGCTTTTTCCCTCAAAAACGAAGCCTTTTTCTTTGAGTTAACTCGGCAGCTGTTTTCGTATCGACGGAAAAAAATAAAAACAATTCTTGAGCAGAACTATTGTTTTACTCCAAACGTTGCGTTTTTAGATGAACGTGTCGAAAATATTACTCCTGAACAGATTGCTGAATTGAGCGATATTCTATGGGATGTGCAATTTAAAAACAAATGATATCTTTTGATATTTTTTCATTTTGACAGTATGGAGAGCTATATTTAAATACTAACAGTGCTAAAGTATAGCATATAGCTAAGGATATTGGTAGATTTCTATGGACAAACGCATCATGATTGTCGATGATGATCCTGATATTTTAATCTTCCTTCGAACTGTTTTCGAACAACAGGATTATGAAGTTCTCACGGTAGATAGTGGTACCGATTGTATTGATGAGCTCCAACGAGGTTTCAAAGGCGTTATCCTCATGGATCTCAAGATGCCATTTATGGACGGATGGGATACTCTCCGACAGATTATCGAAAAACAGCTCTATAAAGATATCATCATCACAATTATTTCAGCTCATGGTACTATTGAGCATGAAAAAATGAATGGCTTGGAAGGATATATTTATGATTATATAACTAAACCGTTCGATCTGCAAAAATTAATCATTGAAATTAACGACCTAACCTTAAAAAGAGATGCGTAATATAGTTTAAAACTCAAATCGATGAATTTTTATAAAAAATTTATAAGAATCTTTTCTTGGATCCAGGTAAAAACCCCAAACATATCTAGTCCTATTAAAATAACAAAAAATAGGATTAAAAACAGAAGGATCTTTGCTGCAAATTTAAAAATAACCCAGCATATTGCTATAGCGATTAAGACTCCGAGAATCAACAGTAACGGAGGGATATTATAACCAAAGAGGTACATTATAATAACAAATCTCGAGCAGCCATATAAACGTTTTTATATCTTTTAACCGACTGTTTCGACAAAAATATTTTTCAGGCATCATTAAGAGTAGAAAATGGTGAGTACTGCACGAGTTTGTATTCTGCACTGATCAAGTACTTAGTTTGTATCAGCAATCTCGAGGAGTATCGTAACGTATTTTTTCATTCTTTCTTTATTCCTCTGTCGGTGATAAAACCAGTAACATACCTACTTGGTGTAACATCAAATGCAGGATTTCTTACCGTAACCCATGGAGGAAAAATTGTTTTTCCATGTACCTCTGCTAATTCTCTTTGTTCTCGTTCTTCTATGATAATTTTGTTTCCGTCGGCAAGATGTCCGTCAAAAGTACTCATTGGTGCAGCAACATAAAAAGGGATGTTATTTTCTTTTGCAAGTACAGCTTTTTCATAGGTTCCAATTTTGTTAGCAAAATCGCCATTTTTTGCAATACGATCAGCTCCGGTGATAACTAGATCTATCTCTCCTGTTCGCATGAGATGACCTGCTGCGTTATCTGCAATGACGATACAGGGAATACCTTCTTGTTTTAATTCCCAAGCGGTGAGAAGACCTTGCAGCCGAGGGCGGGTTTCATCTGCATAAATAAAAAGTTTTTTTCCGTTACGATATGCACATCGAAGAGGAGATAGTGCAGTTCCATAGTCAACAGTTGCAAGTGCACCAGCGTTACAATGGGTCAAAATCCGCATGTCATCTTTAATTATTTTTTCCCCATATTCACCGATTTTTTTACATTGGGAAATAATGTCTTCTACATAGCGTTCAGCTGCATCACAAGCATTTTCACCCGCAGTAATTTTTTTTTTCATATAGTCAAGAGCGTAAAATAAATCATACGCAGTCGGTCGTGTTGATCTCAGTTTTTCAACGGTTTCATGAACTTCTTTTTTACCAAGAACCATTCCGTATGCCGCAGCCGCTCCAATCGCAGGTGCTCCTCGGACAACCATATCTTTTATTGCAAACGCGATATGATCAACGGTTTTTGCTGTAAAAATCTCAAAGGAGTATGGAAGTTTTCGCTGATCGATAAATTTCACGAGATTGTTTTCAAACCATACTGAACGATATTCACGACCTTCGACTTTCATATCGTACTCCTCCTAGATCAGTTCTAGTATTTTTTCAATTTCTGTTCGATTAAAACCAGTTATGATAACTCCCTGATTTTTAATTAAAACAGTTTTTTGTTTTTGTAACAGTTTTAGGATATCTTTAACTCGATCGATTGTGTTATCTTTTGTTTCTTTTTTTGTCATAACACATCTGGTACAATTTTTTTCATAGATTTTTTTATCAAAAATTTCTACGATGAAATTAATATCTGGTCGAGCTTTTTGAATCATCCAGTGAATTGGGGTTTCTTTGCAGGGAATTTTTCGTCCTATTACTAAGATTATATTTTTAAATGGATCATAATCAACGACTTCGACGATATCTTCTTGTTTTATATTGTTTTTATCTTTATCATCAGTTGTGATGAGCATTCGTTTTCCATAATTACAACTGATACACCATTGTTCATCTTTGTCAGTTATTTTCTCAGTAATCTTTTTTTCGAGTTTTATCATTTCAACTACCAGTGGGCAGTTACAAACCTCTTGAGAAACAAAAAAAGTTTGAAAGAGCATTTCTTGGTTTTTATTCAGCATCAGTATCTGGTAAACTCGTCATGGTTTTTACGTTTTGCGTACCAGGAAAAAAATCGATTTTATACGAGAGTCAAGCCGCCTTTTCGTATGTCGACGTTCATCGGTTTAAGCGTATGTTTTGTCCCTCGCATTTTTCGAATGGTAAGTTTTCTACGGTCCATAGTCGGGTCGAGATCAAGCGTCAGTATTCCATCGACAAGGAATTCAGAAACACTATCTCGAGATAATTGTCGGGTTCCTTCAGGAATTTCTGAGGTCACCATCACGGTACAATCTTTTTCTGCAAGAATGCTCATAATCCGGCGGATATGGGTCCGCGTTGCTTGAATTGAGTTCACAGGATAAACTGTTTCATTGCCAGTTCCCTGTGCAGGTATTATTTCGTTACCTTTACTGACAATCCAAACAGGAACTTCAGCTAGAGGTGTCAGTGAATCAAGGACAACCCGATTATATTTCCGTGTCTGTATCTCTTCTTCAATTTCTTTGTGGATGTCCCATCGATCAAGATTTAGATATAAAAATTTCAATTGACCTTGCTCGATAGCATGTCTAAATTCAAACCCAAGTTCATGAGCTTGATAAATGAGATTTTCAATGCGATCATCAGATGTTAAATATAAACATTTTTCATTTTTTTGTAATCCTGCGTTGATATATTGAAAACATACAATAGTTTTTCCTGTCCCTGGGGTCCCAGATACGAGGATGATACTTCCTTGTGGAAAACCACCTTGGATAAGCTCATCAAGGCCAGGTATGCCTGTGCTGATACGTTTTGTTTCTGATGTAAAATGTATTCCGACTTGTACATCATCCATATGCATTCCATCCACTTATATCCCGAATTTCAAAAAGTATATCTTTTTAACCCTTAAATAAGTTTCTTATAGGTAAGCTATTAAAAGAAGAAAGAAGAAGAGAGGTTATGTGTCTCTTCTGTTGGCACAGATGAAAAATAGTTCATGATCGACGAGTTCCAACTGGCCAAATGGTTTATGGAGATTTTTATTTTTTATCGATGGATAGAACATGTATTTTGCCTCTCCCAAGTATCCAGCAAATACCATCATTTATTTAAGTATTTCTTTTTTTTCGTGGTTTGTTCTTGAAACAGGATCTATTGAGTATATGCCTTGACCGTAAGTTACTAAAATAGCGTTTCCTTCTCAAGTATACGTATCTTCAACGGTTGGAAGTATGTTAAAACTTGATCTTCATGTACATTCGCAATACTCAGAAGATGGGAGTGGGACACCACAACAACTGATTGATCACGTACAAAAAAAAGGTTTACAGGGAATCGCAATAACAGATCACAATACTCTCGAAGGAAGTTTACAAGCTCGAAAACTTGCTCCCAAAGATTTCGTTGTTATTCCTGGAATTGAGATTTCAACAACTGATGGTCATATGATTGCATTAAATGTTACTTCTTCGATTGCAGCGCATAAATCCGTTGAAGAAACCGTTGATTTGATTCTTGACCATGGTGGTATTCCTGTTGTTCCCCACGTTTTCCGGAATATGTCTGGGATCAAAAAAGATAAACTCAATAAAATTAAATCAAAAATATCAGTTATCGAAGTGTTTAATGGTTGCAGCCTGCCCAAAACGAATCTGAAAACTGCGCACCTTGCTCGAAAATATGCTTTTGGAGGAACGGGCGGGAGTGATGCTCATGATCCGATCTATGCAGGTTTCGCTTACACAACTGTTGATACCACAGCAATCGATGCAGACACTATTATTGCCGAGATCGTAAAGAAGAAAACCTGGGGAGAAGGTACAACGATGCCGCTTTCTTATCGGCGTGATCGAATGGCGTTATCTATTAAACAGTTCTTCACGCGAGGGTTCAAACGAATTTAAGACATAAAAATTGAGTTTGAAGTAAATTGTCGGTACCTATAAATAATACTGTTTTATTGGCTACATCCCGAAATGAATCCATAAATTCAGCATAACGTCTCATTTTGCTGTGAGAATCACGCACAGCAAACAGAAAAAATCATAATTCAACAAGCTTTTTTACAGATTTTTTCAACAAAACCAT
>JAWABU010000050.1 GCA_038884455.1 Candidatus Thermoplasmatota archaeon
CGAAGGCCGAGTGGGGTGGATGGCCGAAGGGGCGTAGGTGGTGGGTGGCCGAGGAGGCCGCGGGTTGTATGTGGTGGGTGGCCGCAGGCCGCAGGCCGTAGGTGGTGGAAGGGCGTAGGGAGAGAAGTGCCGAGCGGGGTGGGCGAGGGGGTTGGCCGTGTTGAGCTGGCCGCGTGCCGAGGGGGTGGTAGGCCGCGGTGGTGGGTGGGCCGAGGAGGGGTGGGGTGGGGCTGAAAGGCCGCATGGAGGGTAAAGAAAGGGGAAAGAAAGGGGAAAAGAGGGGTAAATAAAGGGAAAATAAAGGGAGAACAGTAAATCAACTGGAGAGAAAGCTACTATCTACATTCTACCAGAGGTGTGTGTTGTGGTGGGTGACGAGTCTATGTGAACCTACTACGAACTCATAGCCATTTTCCGATATCGGAGCGGTTTCTTCGGTATTCGTAGTATATATTTCCTCTGTAGCTTCTTCTTTTTCCTGGCTTTCGTGCGGAAAATCTCTGGTCGTAGGACTTTTTGGATTTACCTATTTGTCTATATTTTTTTCCTTTTTTTCTATAGGTATATCTTCTTTTAGAGGATTTTCTTTTTTTCATGGTAATATATTTATGATACTTCTTTATTAATTAAAAAACAAAATAATAATTGAAAAAAATGAAAAGAATCATATATTTTCTACTTGTGTATATATTTTTTTCGAACGTAGAGGCAGTAAATGTGACGTACATATCTGAAAACCCGTACGATTGTCTAATTTTTTCTGATATAGACGGGAACGTGTACATGTCATGTAATAGGAGTATGGTATATCTACCGCCAGATAGAGATTACGTAATGACTACAGGGAACTCGTATTTTTTCGTGAATTATTCGAAGACGAATTCGTTATTTTCTGCGAACAATAGTATATCATATTCAGAGAAGGCAATAGATATGGGTAAAAAAATAGTAGGAAATATTGGTTTATTCTTTATTTTGATTTTATTTACGATTATGTTCGTAGGCGTATTTATTTTTCTAATAAAAAGAATAATAAGGTATCTGCTATGAAAAGAACGGTAATATCACTTTTATTTATGTTTTTCTTTCTCACTTTTTATGTATCAGCAGATGAAAGTGCGATTACGCAGGTTGTGGTACAAGACGGTAATATTAAGAACATTCACCTTTTTCAGGAGGATAATAGCAGGTATATACGTTCTATTCATATTGAGAACGAAAATTACACAGTCCTCACATTATTCGAGAATGTTAGTTATGCCGTTCTAATAGAAGAAAAGGAGCGAGACGATTTTTTCGATATGATGATGGTAGAGGGGGATGCAAACGAATTTCAGAAGACCTATGTACTGATGTATGGGGTTGTATTAGTGATATTGATTATGATTGTAGGCATAATGATATATATAATAAAAAGGATAATAAAGTAATATGAGAGATAGAAGTTTCATATTCATTTTCATAGTTATGGTTTTTCTGATGGGGTACACAGACGCAGATACATATCGGAAGTATTATACCTATGCGTATCCAGTTGTCTATAATTATAGTCGTGTATTTAATACATTCTTCCAGAATGTTTCAGACGCCTATGGGTTTTATTATAACGACACATATAAAGAGTTAGACCAATATAATTTCACGACTGGAAATTTTCATGGACAAATTGAACTGAACAAATGTGAATTTCACACAAATATTTCCTACGTAAACTACTGTAAACAACACTATTGTAGCACGGGGTATGACACGTATGCGGGAAATCTATCTTTCTACACGGGGTCTTATCTTAATGCCGTATACCCTTCAGTTGTAAATAATGCTTTTGGGACTTCAATTTTTCCGAACAGGCGATTATCGGCAACAGTAATTTTTTACCACGATGAAGAAGAGATAGGATATACGAGAAATGTATATTTTTCAGAAGTAAATACTCTATATGGTATTGAGAACTTTGGATATGTTTTTAATAAATTTTTTTTAGTTTGCCTAAATTCTACAATAATGAACTCGACAATCGATACGAAAGATACCTATGCTGAGATGTATATCATGCTATCTCATGATGGAGATGTACCGAGTTATTCGACCGCGTACAATATTCTCGGGTATGGGGGGTCTGCAATATGTTGTAGAAATACCTATATAGACAACTATTATGGTGTAAGGGTTGAAAATGTGAGTACAATACCATTCATCCGTGTATATGAAGTTGGAAGTACCTCACAGAACGAAACCCAGAACGAGACTACAGGGAACGAGACTACAGGGAACGAAACCTACACAGGAGACTGTTGTTTTAGGGGAAAACTGATTAACGCGAACGGTTCTATGACACCAGATTTAATTTTGACGCTCGAGCATGAATATGACGAGACTCCGAGGTATGTGATATGTGATAATACTGTGAATTATTCTGGGGGGTGTACTTTTCTCGAGAACGAGCGCGGGTACATCAATCGTGCTGTGAAGGATGAAAGTGGTATATACACATTAACGAACATGACATGTGGGCGGTATAACGTGAACTTAGGGCGGATATCGTCCGATGGCAGTGTCATGATGTATCTCGTAGATTCGGTATATAATCCGATGTGTAATACTACATATGTATATCAAGCAGATAGTGGGAACACGTACACATGTACAGACGTGAACGTGAACACTACGGTGAGGGACTTGACGCGAAGTGCGAATCTGAACAATGTCGAGTATTACATATTTGGGTGTGATAATTACGAAAAATGCAATATAAACTCTATGTCCGATATGCTCGATTTGGAGATGGGACGTGTAGAAGGGTGTAGTCAATACCTATACCAAGCGATATATGACGAGAAATATACGGATAGCATGGGGTATCCGATTATCAGGTTCGATTATCGCAATAGGTGGTGTAAGAAGTATATTTGCACAGGCATCAAGTATAAATACTATGAGAATTCAGAACTGAAGTATTTCGCATATGGTCGGCCTATGACGCATTCGATATACATCAACGATTACGTGCAGAACTACAACCTATATGTCGGTGACACACAAGTAGTGCCGTTCTGTTTCAAGTTCGTCGATTCCATCACGTACGAGACCATCACGAACGTAACGTTCAGGGTGACGAATTACGATACTCAGGAGATATTTGAGAACAACACATATTTTGGAACAAATAATGTTTTCTGTTTCAACTCGACCGTAAGCAGGAATCAGGGGTTGAACAGGCGATATCGTGTATATGCGACGAGGGATGGGTACTATCCTATAGACAACTGGGTTGATTTGAGCGGATATGACGAGACCGCAATAGTAATGCAACCGATTAGGTCGCAGAGCCTGAACGCATCGCTACTATATTTTCTTTCGGGGTATGTTCTCAGGGGGGACAGTATATTCAAGACGCCAGTGAGCGATATATTAGTTAAGATAGATTGCGTGAACTCGATTTATTACACTGACCAGAACGGATTCTACATTTTCAATAATATTTCACGGGGTCTGAATTGCTGTGTACGTGCTGATGACATGGGATTCGAAAGTACCATTGTCTGTGCCTCTATGTACGGTAATAAAACGAATATGAACATCACAATTACGCCGAAATCAGTAGAAAAGGTTGACGTGACGTTCTGGGTTATTACTGAAAAGCCGTATATAGCTGGTGAATATACAGACGTGAGTGGCGCTATCGTCACGGTTTCGAAGGCAGGTTCAAATCCAGTCTCGTGTACTACACGAACGAACGGTAAATGTACTATAGCAGACCTCAGGTACAACACGGCATACGATGTGACCGTGAGAAAAAACGGGTATTTAGAGTATCGGGAACGTATACGCATCAAGGCGAGTACGTACCAAATCACAATCGAGAAGGAACAGGATGAGTCTGTAGAGCGCGGAGAGTATTGCGAAATTAAGGGGTCGGTAATTTTGCAGAACGAGAGTACTATAATTCCGATTCTTTCAGGCGTGACGGTCGAGTTGCGGGAAATAAACGGAAATATAGTACACACCGTAGACGTTAGTAACGGTGTCTATCTTCTTCCTGCGGAATGTGAACATGATTACAGAATTATTGCCAAGTATGGAAATATGGAGATATCAGAGAGCGTGCGGACAGGTTCAGAAGGGTCGACCAAAAATTTAGACTTGAAATTCATAATCGAGAGTGTCACGTGGAGTAGGCGGCTGAATGACTTCATTATCTTTTTGCAGTCGTTACTACCGTTCTTTTATTTGATTTTTCTGCTTTTTATAATATTGGTTTTAAAGGTTCTAATTCAATCAATTATAAAGTAAAAAATTAAATAATATAAATTCGAACATCCAATACTAATATATGGAGAAATATAAAAAGACGATTTTTTCAATCATACTATTCTGTATTTTTCTTCTAAGTAGTGTCGGTAGTGTCAGCGCTACATGCACTGAAAAGAACATATGCCTGAATTCTGCGTATACAGACTTAATACAGTTCGATGATAACACCCCGTGCATAGCGTGTTCGTGTTCTTTTTACGTTCATGACGTTACGAGTGGGCAATCGTATAGTGGCGAGATGAGCAGATACGACGACAGTACTGCGTTATTTTATATAAATATTACGGATGATAAATATGAACTAAATGACGTTCTCTATATATATTATTCATGTATCGTAACAGGGAGCAACCTGAACGCATCGACGTGTGCGAAGATAAACGTAATCGATTGCTCTACAGAAGCCTCAAACGCTTTTTTTCCTTCAGGTACAACAGATACATCAGGTAGTTCTACAGATGGGTTATTAGGTGGAATTATAGATGCCATCAATAATCTAATTAACGTAAACATAAATATATTTCCTGATATAGACCTAAAGCCTGTGAGTTCTATTTTCACTTCTATTTTTGGGATAATAAACATGTTTCTGAATACTTTTTTAGGTCTTTTTTCGTTTTCGCTTAACATATTCATATATTTTCTCACGAATCCGAGCGATTTTTATCGTGATTTTTACGGATATATATGGAACTTCGTACTTACATTTGTCTTAGCGAACGCTCTTATATTTTTATTTTACGAAGCTTTCGTGATGGCATATACAGCGTACAAGTATAGCGTATATAATCTATCTTTTTTCGATTTTATTAAAATGTATATAGAGGTTCATGTAAATACTTTCGAGTTGTTATACAATAATAGTATAGCGCTTTTCAACTTTATGCTAAGAATCGGCAATTTAATCAACTTAACGATAAAACTTTTCGTAGACGCAATTCTTGTTATAATCGATATAATAATTCCGTTACCATAAAAATGGTCGTCGAAATATTCAAGAACATATTTAAAGAGGCAGAAAAAGCTGGAATCGAGTACGCGCAAGTATGTGATTTCATAGAGAACAGTCTGCGATTCAAGGTATCTGGAAAGCAGCACGACCGAATCATGCAAATATTAGGAGTACATTCCTCTTCTCTAAAGAAGGAAATCAGAACGTACATAATCCAAGTAGACAGGAAGAAACCCCAAGCCTCGACTTCTGAGCGGAAGAAATAATAAAAACCATGGTGTGCATAGGGGATTGGGATACGCACACCATGGCAAGACAGTCTAAAATCTAAACCATCTCTTAAATTTGAATATCCCTGTTATAAAGCCGAATATTGCCGCCAATACCATGAAAGCTCCGCCGTATATCATAACGGTGAGCATGAGGCTCAAGGCTTGGGACAGTATATTTCCGCTGATGATTCGGCCTATCAGGGTTGCGATATCATCTATGGTATCGCCTATATTATCAACGAGATCCGAGCCGAACAGACTCGTTGCGTTCGCGGTGCTGACGAGTGTATACGTTAGCACCAGACCAGCGAGGTATTTACTTTTTTCAATACCTTTTTGGATTATTTCCATATTATATAGTTAGGCACTACTTATATATAAATACACAAAGAGTTATAGTATATATATGGTCGAGAACAGTATTTTTGATTTTCTCAAAGCGACACAAGAGCAGGAAAAGCAGGAAAAGGCGAGGGTAACAGAAAAGAAGACTGATGTTATAACGGAGCTAATCAAGCAGATAAGTGACACTTCTATAGAGCCGCGCGAGAAGATGTATGTTGATATGGGAAAGATGTTATTTGACGTTGAGAAAATCAAGATGATATCGCGCATAGACAAGAAGATGATATACTATTTCATAGTCAATTATATAGCGTTATATTTCTATTTCGATTTCTATCGAAATTTTCGATATAAGCTTGTTTATTCATCTGAAGAAAAAAAAGTGACGTGTACCCATATGAACGGTCTATTGGATATAAGGGAATGTCCTTTATGTGGTGGGGTGGGGGAATACGTAGACGAGCGGTTGATATCGAGGAACGTACTATCGAAGCGAGAGGTCGATAATCTTCAGAAGCTCGTAGAGAAGTACGAGATATTGCTTAACGACATTCTTCAGCTATTCATATCCGAGCAGGGGAAAGGTCGTGACGAAGTGATACGGATTATGAACGGGATCACCGAGGAGATGAGGCAATCGATGATAGGGAGGTTATCTGGGTTGATGGGGAAAAACGTGAGAGACGTCGAGAACGTTTGAACTTTTTTTTTTAGCAGACGTATGAGGTAGGTAGGTGGGTGTGTGTGGGGGAAAAAATGGGCATAGGAAAGGTAATAATATGGTTAGTTGTATTGATATGTCTCATAGGGTGTGTGAAATTTCTGATATTATTTTTAGAGTACAGGAGCAGCAAGGGAGACATTAATTTGAGTACGAGTACGAGTTCAGGCACGGGTTCGAGTTTTAGTTCGAGTTCGAGTTCGAGTTCGAGCGATAGAACTCGAACCGAGAGTCAGGGGGGGATAGATGCAGTTCTGATAGGTCGTTTAGGCGAGTGCGAGAGCAATTTAGCAGCGGCGAGGAGCGAATTAAGAAGGTATGAAGAGAAGGCTGTAGTAGTGAAGATAGTAGAAAAGAACATATCGAAGAACATCACAGATATTCAGGAGCATCTTCTGATGAACCTCAGGCCAGAGCATCCGAGTACTGCGGCCTATTCTGCGGGGTTTGATGAATGTAAGAGGACCATGTTAGACATATTAGGGTTGAAGAAGACGAAATTCGCAGAGCGAGCGAGTGTATTCGATACGAGGCGATATATAGGGGACGATTTTTTTGATTCTCATATATGTTTTATGAAGCATAGGACCAATTTCACGGAATATTTCGAGGTCGGGATGAATCGATTTTTCGTACTATATAGGAACGAGACCCATATGAAGATAGGCATCACGTCCGATTGACGTCCGATTGAAAAGTATTTAAATACATACTGACATATTATGTATTTAAAAATAGAGGTGGTAATATGAAATTAATAAAAATAGATGAAGGACTGAAAAGAGAACCGTCATATGACGATTTCACGCTGATGCGGCCTATATGTCGTGAAATTTTCAAGTCCGAGAAGGACAGGGAATACCTGAAAATATCGTTCTTTCTCACGAACGCGAACAAGGAGAAGATGATATATACTATATATTTCCCAGTCTATTTCGACCCGAAAAAAAACGACTATCTTCTTGTTTCAGACCTAAAGCAGTCTAAGATATATGCATACGCGTCAGCATTCGAAAAAATGAATCCTCGTTTTTCAGCGATATATGATGTATTGAACGCGAGGCATATCGATTTCCTGAAAGAAATTTTCACGACGAACGATATGAACGAGCTGGTAGCGTACACGTACCCCGAAAAAACCGAATCGAACTACACGTTCAGGTTCGTGAAAATGAAAATAAAGTACTACAAGGATACAGAAAGGTACGTTCTCGTTCCGCTCGTAGACGAGACAATTGAGAAAAAATGAATTATGTGAAGGTATTTTATTTTCTTTTCATTTTTTCTCTTTTTTTTCTTTATTTATTTTTGAACGTATATTTTCTCGAGTCTTACAATTTCATTTTCGCGAAATCAGATATCATCAACTATCTAAATGAATATTACACGGGTGTGTATAGAATACATCATATAGTTTTTTATCTTCTTTTTGCCGTTACTAATTTTTTTACAGCGAACCCCTACATGAGCGTAATAGTATTGAACGTGTTGGTATATTTTATTATCACGCAAGTTTTGGTTTTCGAGTTCAATGATAGGGATTATTTGAGGGGGTTATATTTCATACTCTCATCATATCTCACGGGGTTTTTTTTGGTCGTGAATATTTTCTCGCAATATATAGCTTTTTTAGTTTTTTTGTTCGCCTTGATAATATACAAAAGAAACTCGAACCATTTGAACATGAAGGTAATAATTATGCTACTTATGTCTGTCCTAATTCATTATTCTGCTATTCTTCCGACTCTTTTTTTCATATTGACGGCGAGTAGTAGAGAAGAGTATTTCAAGCACTCGAATATATATATCATATTGCTTATAGCCTATATCTTTTTGCTCGGGTTCGCAGGGGTAAGATACAGTATTTTTTCTAAATATAATAACGACGAGTACGAGAACAATATCGTGATGAACCTTATCACGCTCAACCCGATAATTACAGCGAAATTTATTTTAATAGGTGTAAGAACATTATTTGATTTTTATCGAAAAAACGCAACGAATTCGGACATAGATAGATTGAAGATATATATTTTCATATCCTTTTTGTTCGTGAGTTTCACATCCCACCTGGGTCGATTATTGTTATACGTCTATCCGTTCATTTTTCAGATAGTGATGGAACATGGATACGAGCAGAGAATTGAGGGGATTGGAACAGAAAAAAGAAAACTAAAAATTCCGATGAGAGATATCGTTTTTTCTTTTATATATTTTTCTATCCTACATTTTCTTTTTTTTGCAGACGTGAAGGCTGATTTAGTTCGGCATTTTCTCAAAAGAACATCATAGGATTGAAGACGATAGGTTTCCTGTATAGCATTTTCGTTTTCGTATCGTATACGACGTAATACCCATATGCATACGATACTCTATAGCCGTCTGCGTATTCCCTATTCACGATTTTTTTCAGCTGTTGTATATCGTACGGCTGCATCTTCATGAGCATCTCATTGAACGTCGGTATATTTCTTGGGTCTGTCACTTCTTCATGATTCGAGTATATCATAACTAACTGAGGTGTATCTTCTGTATGTCTGATGAGGTCTATCTTTACGTTTATTTTCGAGTATATTTTCACGTCTTTAGTGGTCTTTTTCTCAAGCTCGTATCTCTTTCTGATGTATTGCTTTTGCCTTTCTATATTTCTTTTCGATTGCTTATTAATATTTTCAATCACTTTCGAGATGAGCTTTTTATTTTTCACGTTCGATTTTGGGACGTAGTCTTTTCTGATTTTTTTCAGTTCTTTTTCGGATAATTTTATGTTCTTTATCTTTTTTGGTGTGATAGTGCCGAAGTACCTGTTGTAATAGAAATCCTTCATAACAGTTTTTCTTTTATCGACGTGTTTTTCATATATCAAGTAATATATATTTCCTTTTCTATCTTTCAGCGCAGGTTTCTGTATCAGGTATGGACGGCTCAGGTCTGATTTTTTTGGCTTTAGGATATAATCTTTCGTTTCGAGGTCGTAATATACCTTCACTACTCTAAATTTCTTTCGATATTTTTCTTTCAGTACTACACGAGTCGTGATTTTCTTTGTTTTTCTGTCGACGTACGCAGAAAATGGGATATGTGCTTTTTCAGCTCTGTTCTTTTTCAGAATATATGAATATAGGCCGAACTCAGCGTATTGTTTTAGTGCTTTTTTTATTTCTTGTTCTTCTGCTGCTGTTGCTGTTCTTGCTTGTTTTTTTATTTTTCTTTTTTTCTTTTTCATCTTCATATATGATATTTATATCGTCTTCTGTATTTATATTTTTTGTTTTTTGCTGCTCACGCAAATAAAAAATGTAATTTACGATATTGTCTATGTCACTCTTCGTGAGCGTGTTATTTTTTTCGAGTTCGTTAAAATAAATATAACTCTTCATCTGGTCTTTCTTCTTGATGTCGGAATCAATGTACTTCATGACTAAACTGTTCATTCTCGTCGTCTCGTCTTCGAACTCGTCCACAAACTGCAACGTGTCGTAAAAATCACATATGTATCTTCCATCCTTCGTAATCAGAGGGAAAAAAATCGGAATATTCGAATATCTGATATCCTGATATATCACGGTCGTGACAGCCCGAACCATGAACGGCTTCTGATTGAACGGGTCAAAATATAACTTGGTAGGCATGATGATAAAGTTCGATAGCGCCCTAATTCGTATATCTATCGCAGAAAAGAATTGGGACGTGAGCGCTATATGACATGAATACTTCCTCGATTGCAAGAATAGTTTCGTGATGAACCTATTGTATTTCGAAAGAGACGCTCTACTGTCCAAATCCTGCTGTCCTTCGTCGACAGCGAAAAACTTTTTTTTATTAGGCTCGTTCTTTAGTTTGTTAAGTTCTTCTATTGTTCGTATGTATTCGATATTTTTTATCAATTTTTTATCGATATGATAATTCGAAAAGACATAGTACCCATTCTCGTAGAACATGTGCGCGAGCGTTGTCAGTAATAGTGTCTTCCCTGAACCTATGTTACCGATTACGTTTATTATCATTTCGTTCTTTTATTCTTTTTTTATTGGAACGCGTTAATGAGTAGATGTAGCAATCCAGACACCATAGAGCCTATGAACAACCCCACAGCAAACGAGGCTAATATAATCAAAAGTAGTTTTATGTTAGTCGGCTCTTCGAGATATTTGAGCAAAGACGACTGGACTACTTTGTACGTGCTAACGCCGTAGTCTATCTCGTATTCGTTTTTCAGGTGCGTCCAGTCGATACATCCACGAGACTGAACGAACATAGTATTCCAACCTCGTCCTGTCCTGAAAGAAAAAAGAGCCTGCTGTTTTTGGGCCTCGGCCGTTTTGATGATGTTTTCGACTGTTATATTGTTTATG
Source organism: Candidatus Thermoplasmatota archaeon (assembly GCA_038884455.1). NCBI lineage: Archaea > Methanobacteriati > Thermoplasmatota > Thermoplasmatota archaeon. The sequence goes on from JAWABU010000050.1 coordinate 10,960, forward strand.
TCAGATAACGTTATGAAAACGACGTTTTCGCCGTTATCATCGAATATTACGGGGTTCACTTTCACGCACTGCAACGATTCGATGAAGCATAGCTTCTTATCTGGAGAGAGTATACCGTTATAAGTGTCGATTTTATAGTTCGGGTTGACGACCTTTACAAGTGTGCGAAGGTTATAATTTCGTCTTCTCACGTATTTCAGCTCGTATAGTGTCGTTATCACAGAATTTCCGAAATCCCGAAGTACATTGTTCACTTTCGATATCATTTTGAGTTCCCTCTCTTTTTGTTAGCCTGTTTTTAGGTTCAATTTTAAAAAAATAAATAAACTAATAAGAAACGCAAATATAATAACGATACTAATCGAGACATATAT
>JAWABU010000051.1 GCA_038884455.1 Candidatus Thermoplasmatota archaeon
CACATCTCCTCTTCAAATTCATGCATCGGTTGTCGATTCTTTTTGCATCCCATAGTATATCCCATCCAAAGGAAGGAATGGGATACATTTATTTATACTCAAACGTTCTTAACCGATGACACATGCATTCTTTTTCTTTTTATTCACTTGATTATAGTAACATCAGGATGTCTTGAACAAAAAAATAAAGGAACTACTGAAATAATTGATAAAAGATTTTTAGGATCTTGGATCAATATTTCGTTAAACCTTACAATTACTTTTGATGCTGATGGATTTGTTCGGTATAGTACATGTGATTGTGAACGTAAATGGGGGATAAGAAATCAAACATTGTTTTTTTATTACCCTGAGTATAGTGGAAAAAAAGATGCATTGCTTTATGAATCTTCATACAGTTTTTCCAATGATAATCAGACGCTGTCATTAACGAATTTGTATGACTTGACAACTGAGACTTATGAAAAATTGTTACTTCCTTGAAGGCCTTCGTATTGTTTGATGCTTTTCAAATAAAGTATTTATTCGCAAACTGACTAATAACTTATAAGGACTGGTGAGGATGCAGAAATTAATTAAAAGTAGTATAAGTATTTTAGTTTTTTTAACAGTACTATCATCAATTGAAATAAACCTTTTTACAACTACTGATGAATCTCCTAAAATTTCAGAAAAACATTATTTCAATTCATCTCACATATCTACTTTTTCAACGGCTGAGAACTCTGCATTAATTCATTGGAATGCTACTTTTGGTGGTTCCGGTGATGACATCGGTTATTGTATCAAACAAACAAACGATGATGGTTTCATTATTATCGGGTCGACAACTTCAAATACTAAAGGACAAACCGATGTTTTACTCGTAAAACTAAATCGAGATGGCTCTGTTCTCTGGTCAAAAACCTTTGGAGGCCCCGGTTCCGATGAAGGTCGCTCGATACTTGTAACATCAGATGGATATTACCTTGTTGGGTCCACGGATTCTTATGGAACTGGTGATAGTGATATCTGGGTAATTAAAACAGATGAACGAGGGGATATTATTCAAAATAAAACAATCGGAGGTGCAGGTGCTGATACCGTATCTCAGGTCATTGAAAGTTCCGATAACTTAGGTCAAATCATGGTTGGAACAACTTATCGAAATAATAAAGCAAATATCTGGGTAATTAAAGAAGGAAGGAATCCATGGAATAAAACCTACAGTAACATCGGAGATTGTGTTGGTACTTCGATACATAAAACAATCAACGGGTATATAGTTTTAGGAACAGAAACTTATCTAAATGGTTCGAGTAGGTTACTTGTTTTGAATATTGATAACTCAGGAAATATTCGTTGGTCGAAAACCTTTGGAGGAATTGGTAATTATTATGGATCGTCAGTTGAACAAACTATTGAAGGAAATTACTTGATTACTGGTTCTTATATTCATGAACAGATAAGTGATATCTTTTTGTTGAAAATTACATCAAGAGGTAATGTTCTTTGGCAAAAAACCTATGGAGGGGTTGATGCAGATGAAGGTTATTGTGTGAAACAAGCATCCAATGGATATCTAATCATGGGAATGACATCATCTTATGGACCAAACGAACCTGGAAATATGAATATTTGGCTTCTGAAAACTGATTCTAATGGTGTTGAACAATGGAATGCCACCTTTGGTGGAATATACGATGATTTTGGGACTTCAATGATTCTTGATTGGCATAATGATTCAAATTATATTCTAACAGGATACACGAAATCCTTTGGGGCACAAGGAGCAGACATATGGATAATACATACAACTGATCCTCCAACAATTCCAATACCAGAAATTCCAACAGGTCCACGTACGATGTACACAGGACAGCAAGGAACGTATACAACATATGCTGCTTCATCCGCCGATTCAGAGATGTTTTCGTATCAATTTTCATGGGGTGATGGAACCTATAGTGAATGGACGTTATATGTATCATCTGGAATTCCTGTCAGCGGTATCAAAATGTGGAATAATCCAGGAAGTTATCAAGTAAAAACCCGAACAAAAGATATTAATAATCATGAAAGTAAATGGTCTGAACCACTACTAGTGATTGTTTCAGATAAAACCTTACCTAAGAAACTTGATATTTCAGTTAATCCTCCAACAGGGATCATTGAACAAACATCTTTTTATGTCTTGATCACTGCCGATGGACTACCTGTTGAACAAGCTATGATTACTTTTGCTGGCAACATATACAGAACAGCAAGTAACGGTATAGCTGAACTTACTGCACCATCCATTGAAGACAATACTCTTTTTACACTCAGTGCCTCATATCCAGGATATAAAACTGGTTCAACAACTATACTTGTAATCGCAAAACATCAAGCAACAACTAATGCTTGGATATTTGGTTTGATCAGTTCGGCGACAAATGGAGCTCCTATTCAAGGAGCAACAATATGTATCTCCCCAAATGATTTAGAACAAGAAAAAACAAAACGATGTACAATAACAGATTCCTATGGTCAATACTATTTTGTAGTCATTCCAGATGTTGATTATAGCATAACTGTTGAAAAATTTGGTTATGAAACCATACAAAACAGGATCATAGTCTTACCAAATCAAGCAGTTGAATATTCTGCTAGCCTGAAACTTTTAAACACTCCTAATAGCATATCTTCATCTCAAGAAGCATTAGAAAAAGTAATATCATTACAGATTGAAACTGGAAAAATAGGTGGACAAATACTTCTTGAACCACATGCTCAGGATATACAAATTTATAATGATGCTATTAGAATTACCAGTTTAGATTATGCCCCCGGAGAAAGCTATAGTTTCCATGTACATGCAGAAGAAGGAACACCTGTTTCAGTATTTGCAATACGTGTCAGTCCTGGAACGTTGGATCTATCCTCGGTTTCAATTAATGTTGATGGTGAGGATATTGAGTATGTTGGTTTTAATGAGCTTTTTGATACTGAACAAGCACCTACGTGGACAATGATTAAAACTTATGATTCAAAAGGTTTAGAAACAGGTTACGTTCTTATTAAAATATGTTTTAGCGAACATGTTGTTACTATTTTTTCGTATGTACAAAAAGTCATTGAATGGCTAACTCTTCCTTTAGCGGTAGGGATATATGTCCTTGTTTGTTTTTTAGGAATATCCGCATTTCTTTATCCTTTTTTGGCATGGCCTCCTAAAATTCAAAAAGGAAAAAAATTATAGCAAATATTAAATCCTTGTTTCTCGTTACATTATTTAGGGTGGTGAATGGGATATGCAGCTCGACCAGATTATCATAAGTGCATGTGTAACTACTTTTTCTCTTGGTTTGTTGATTGTTTCAGTCACAAGCTATCGAAAGCATAAAAATCAGAAATTACTTTTTGTCAGCGCTGTTTTTTTTCTCTTACTAATTAAAGGAATATCACTAAGTATCGGTTTATTTGTTGAAGATGTTCTGATCTGGTTATATCCATTATACAGCAGTCTGTTTGATGTTTTCATATTGCTTCTTTTGTTCGTTGCAACCTTAAAGAGATAAGCCATGAGTGAAGTTCTAAAACAAAATATCTATAGAAAGATTGCAAAAATTATTTCTCGACACGATGGTATACAACTAAGTATTATTGCAGAACAAATGCATCTTGATATTCCTATTATTGAGCAATACCTGTCGTCGTTAGAACGAAATGGAAAAATTTTTTCAATCAATAATGAAGGTAACCTTCTTTTTTATAGTTGTAAAAAAGGGATGCGTGAACAACGGACCAAACAAATTCGTAAACAGATCTTTGAGATCCTGAGAAGAAATCCTGGCTTGTATTTAACTCAGGTTGCTGATCAATTGAATATGAGTGTTCAGCTTGCTGAATATCACCTTCGTTCAATGGAACGAACTGGTAGCGTTCAAGGAATCAAAACAGGAGATTATTATCGCAGGTACTATGTGAAAGAAAGTAATATCGGCGTTCAAGAAAAACAAATAATTTCTCTTCTCCGCCAAGAACATCTTTTACAAATTGTATTACTTATAATGAAACATCCAAATATTAGTCATAAAGAATTATTGAAACACGTGGACATTACTGCGGGTACGTTGTCCCATCATTTGAGTCATCTATATAATTGTGGGCTTATAGAAGTTACAACGTACGGTCGGGAAAAAGGATATTGTGTTAAAAACAAAAAAGAGATCATGAATATTATTCGGTTCCATATTGTTGATGTGATTACTGATAGATTTACTAATATTTGGAATGATCTCAATCTTAAGGAATAATTTTTCCTTTGATGCTTTTCAAAATGTTTGACCCATTTCAAATAAGTGTTAAATAGAAAGGATTACTAATTTACATTGTAGGAAATATAGATGATCTTTTCTTAATTCATCTTATTTCCCCCCTTATCCGATTTCTTTTAAGGATTCAAAGCGGAACTCAGTGCGGTTAACTTAAGAAATTTTAATCCCAGCCCACAGATTCCATATGCGGTGAAATAACATAGAATAGATGGGATTGAAATAGTAAAAGAAGCTGCTGAAAGAAAAACATATCGTTGTCCGTGAACGAACACCAATAGAAACACAACTTTATGATGTGTTCCTTTACCTCGGAGGTCTCTCACTCAAAGGAGTAAAAACACGGCTTCTCAGTATCACAAGAAGTCGAACCGCGATCAGGACATGGGTACAGAAACTTGGTGGACTCATCAAAAAGAAGATCGCAGATGAACTCCCTGAAGTGGTGATCGCTGATGAAACCCCTTTTCAAGTAAAAGACATGAATCTCTGGTTCTGGTACGTCATCGACCCAAAAACACGAAAACCTCATCCACTTTAAAATCACCTGGAACCGAACAAACCATGCCTGTAAAAAACTCTTTTCAGAGATAGAAGCTATCTACGGAAAGAAACCAAGACTCGTCATCACCGATGGAGGACCATGGTACTATATCCTCCCCGGACTTGGTATCTCTCATGAAAGAGTCTCCGTTTGGGATACGCAGCTATATCGAACGGTTCATCGAGACAATAAAGGACAGAACAAGACTGTTTGACAGCTACTTCCCCAGCGGATACACTTGAGTTGTCGGCCATGTCCACAAACGGATGATCCTCTATGCATTCTATTACAACTGGATCCGAAGTCATATGAGCTTCAGTGACAATTCACCTATTCTTGCTGAATAAGGTATTGTCATTCCTACAGAATTCGAACGGTTTCTGTATGTACTCCGCATGGAGGTTTTATGCTAAAGTTAACAGCACTCTGTGCATCCCAAACAGAGGAAATGCACATCCCCTTACTTAAATCATGCCGCACAATACCGTTTGATGATCTTCAAAATATTTGATACATTTCAAATAATCTTTTTATGTAATGTTATAAATATAATATTCAAAAATAATTAAAAAATATGAGGGAAAAATATGAAGAGACAATTTATTGGACTATTTATAAGCATGCTGTTGCTTGTAGCTATTTTTTCAGTATCAGCTACAAATGATCAACAAGAAATAATACAAAAGAACTCAACGCGGACTATTGATTGGTGGCCGTACTTCCGTCACGATGCAACTAATAATGGAATGTCTCAATCGCAACCAGTAATAAATATAATTGATTGGTCGGAAACCGTCCCAGTACATCAATATCAAACACCAATTGTCGTAAATGATATGATTTTTCTCGTTGGTTCAGACCAACGATTATATTCATTAAATACCATCGATGGTTCAATTATTTGGGGAACACCCGATCCTTTGCCGTATCCAGTTACTTCACCTAGTTTTATGGATGAAAAAGTATTCATTGGTGCGGGAAACAATCTTTATGCTTTTGATGCCTATAGTGGTGGAGATCCTCTATGGATCTCGCCAACAGCCGGAATGATGAAACAATATCAGGAAAATGCACCGACTGTCTTCGATGGCAAGATATATTTAGGATCTGGTAACAAAATTCAATGTTTTTCTGCAGACAATGGAACGATACTTTGGAGTACAACAGATTATTCTGGCAGTGTTGGTAGTTCACCAGCAATATCCCAAGGGAGCCTCTATGCAAGTTTTTCGAATAAAATGTATTGTTTTGATCTAGCAGGTGGAACAAAAAAATGGGAATTCTCAACTGATGCTGGAAAAATAATTACAACAACGCCTGTTGCATACAAAGATAAATTATATTTTGGTGCATATCAAAACCAAAATAGATTTGTGTATTGTATTAATATTAATGATGGAACCCTTATTTGGACATATTCACCTGAATCTGGCCCAGGAGGATTTTTATCATCTCCAGTAATAACTCAAAATTATCTTTATTTTGGAGCAGGAGCAAATATATATTGTTTAAACGCAACAACTAGTTCAGTAAAATGGAAAAAACTAGTTGAACCATCTGGTCAAGCAAATATATATTCATCTGTGATTGTTGCTTATGGGAAAGTTTATTCCTCATTTTATACAGGAAATTTTATTAATAATACCATACGAATGAACGCAAATACTGGAGAAATCGAATGGAAACAATCAATTCCGGGACATTATTTTTCAAGTCCAGCACTTGCTGATGGCTATCTTTATGTTGTCCATGATTTCAATGGATATGGTATCACAAGGATTGGAGCAGAAAATGAACCTCCACAGATACCAACATTACAAGGACCAACGAACGGTTTTGTAAATGTAAATTATACATATACTGCAACAACCACAGATCCAGAGAGCAATAACATATCGTATATGTTTGACTGGAATGCAGCTGGTTCCCATGAATACTCAACATGGACACCATTAAGTGCCTCAGGAACACCCATCACTATGACTCATCAATGGAAACAGCCTGGAACATATCAAGTAAAAGTAAAGGCAAAAGATTATCATGATTATGAAACAGAATGGTCTGCGCCATTAACGGTCATTATAACCATTCCTCTACCAAAACTGGAAATAACTGAAATCACTGGAGGAAAAGAAGGAATAATTACAGCAAAAATAAAAAACATTGGCGATGCAGTTGCAACAAATATACAATGGGATATAACAATAACTGGTGGTTTTATAATTTTTGTTAGTACATCTAGTGGAACTATTAGTTCTCTTTCTGTTGGTGAAATCAGAGATATAACACTAGAAGGGACAGGATTCTTTGGGATCGGTATTGGCTTCGGCAAAATCAAACCTATCCCAAAGATCACAGTAAGTACAAAAAATAGTTACTCTAGTGCTGAATTATCTAAGGAGGCTAAAATCTTCTTTAAAAAAGTAACTATTCAATAATAAAGAGGTTCTTCTTTGCCTTTTTCACGACAATTTTGTCATGGAGGAACCACTTAATCTTTTCTTTTTTGCGAAACTTTAATCGTCTTACAATGTTTACTCTGTGTTAGACCTCTTGCAACCTCAGTAGCTAACATTTTTTAGTGCATTTCTCATTGATAATAATGGGATTAAACAATGGAAATGCACCAAACATACACATATCTTGAAGCGACTATTTTAAACTTGTTCATAGCATTTGGCATTCACCTTCAAAACCATTCAGAACCGCATTGGTAGAATTGATTGTCTTTCTCCTGGAAAACAACAAAGCACATCTCTCAAAAATAGGAGAGTATCTCTGTGATAACCTTAACAAGATCACTACGCCGATTCAACGCATACGTCGTTTTCTCTCTAACCAAAGGGCATCCCCTTCATTGACTGTTAAACCGCTGAGATACTTGATGCGTCCGCTTCTGGAAAAGCTCCCGAAAATCATACTCATCGTAGATCGAACAAATTGGGAGAAACGGCGACAGCACATCAACATCCTCTCTGTAGCGGTGATCCTACAAGAGTCGTGCTCTCCCGTTGTATTGGATGGTGTGTCCGGCAAAAAAGGAAGCAGCACTCTAGAACAATGGAAACAGGTGTTGTTTCCTGTTGTCATTGTGTTACAGCAGATGAGTTGGCTTTCTGACAAACAGATCCATATTCATGTGGTTGCTGATCGGGAGTTCGCCAGTCCGAAACTCGCAGAATGGTCGAAAAACTTGTACGATGTTGAAGTGACGTTACGCATCAAATCCAGATGCATCTCAAGGGTGAAGACATTAAAGAGAACAAAGTTGCTTCGCTGATCAGACGGATGAAGAAAGGTTCTCGCTGCATCCTCTATAACCAGGTGTTGACCAGAGACAGCAGTTTCAAAATGAACGTTCTGTTGACCTGGGGTGAAGACTACGATGAACCATTGGTTGTCGCAACCACATCAAGAAATCCTGTTACTGCTGGCAACATCTTTTAACAACGGTCAACATTGAGCGTATGCATAAGGACTGGAAAAGCAACGCCTTCGACCTGGAGAAAACCAGAGTCACAGACCCAAAACGAATAGAAACCCTGTTGATACCTATCGCTTTTGCCTATATCCTCTGTGTTCTGGAAGGGAAAAAGAAGGAACATAACAGTGAAATGCGAAAACCTCCAAAAGGGAACAGTGCATGGTCAGTTTGTTTCTCAGCGAACTTCGAACCATCTCTCGATATCTGCAACGTGAAAGCCTGAGGCGATTCAAACGGTTCATTCTCCAGTTACTTCAACCGATTTTGCAGACTTGGAGCATCAATCCATCCACCATCATCATTGAAATCAAATTCACCTAAGTGCTTGGTTCAAACAAGCTTCCTTAGAATACCCTCTTTTTCATCGGCGAGTTTTTCCTCAGTTTTTCAATGGAACAAATATCTCTCTGCACCAAAAAATTTGCGGAGATTCCATTTTTACAGGTAGATGAACCAGCAAAATAATGTTGGCTCATGTTCGTGAATTGTCGGACAGAATGAGTTCAAACCATTGACCTTTCTCGTTCAACAGAAAGGCAAGGAAATCAAGATATCCTTGGAGATTCTTCTTTGATACACCTCGATATCTTCTCAGATAAGCTCTGATGAATCCATTTCTGTTTTCACAACTGTTGACATGGACGTCACCTTTTGCCCATTCGTAAGAACTGTGTGTGACGATGTGATGCTCTCATACCTCTGGAATCTTCTCTGCAATTCCTTCATAAATAGTGTATTCGTCAGTATTCACAATGACGGTTCCACTGATCAATCGTTGGAGCTTCCCAACGAATCCTTTGAAGTTTTTCATCACTTTGTATCTGACCTTTGGGTATTCCCCCTTTTTACCATGGTCAATACTGGTGGTTTATCCTTATCCCAAGTGCCACGTCCCCTGGTTCGCAACCCTCGCGTTTCCGAGCGTTGGTTTGTTTCTTTCCTTTAGCACCTGCATGGATGTATGCTTCATCGAGTTCCACGATTCCTTCAAGGCTGATCTTCTGAGCGTGTCGCGATGCTTTGTTATGAACTGTATGAACAAAATCAAGAACAGAAGCATAATCCCTGTCGAGTTCATAAGCGATTTGATTGGTGGATTTACCCTCCATTTCTTTCAAGATGTAGAACATCTCCTCCAGAGGAAATTTTCGATCATCGAAGATTGTTCCTGTGAGATCATTGAAGTATTCTTTGCAGTCTTGACATTGGTATTTTCCTGCGCCTTTTGGAGTGGTTCCATCACTCCAAATATCTTTGGAAAGACAATAAGGATATCTGATTGTCCCTTTCCATCGCGTCTGCCTTAGATATTCAAAACAAGATTCCCTATTAGGGAGAAAAACGTTTTTGACCACATTGTGACTTACCATTATCCCATCCCTGCCTCTCTTTGATTAGATATGCAGGGGTATATTAGTTCTCCGCTAATTCAACGATAAGACCTAATGGGAATTCCAAATGAGACTGAAACTCATTTGGAGGTGATCCATTGACTATTACATTGATATCTCCCTCTATTCCAACTGTCTATTTGTTCAACATCCTGGTGGTCACCGTTCATCGTGTACCCACCAGTTAACATCTCAAGTCAGACCTCTTTTTGAAACAAGATGATTTTTGAAGCCATTTTGGAGTCTAACCAGAGCGATGATATGTAACGCTAGAAAAGCAAGATGAAATTGTAGTTCGATGGTTTCTTTTCCTTTTCTTTTGATTGCTTGTTGCAGTCCATGGTCGTTTTTAATACGGTCGTTTTCTGATTCGGTGATGTTCCGCCGGTGGAAGTGGTCAAGATAACCGTCAGGGCATTCTTCTTTTGCTGCGATATGTTGGTTTCTGAGTATATGCCCAATGGTGTCACAGCAGTCTTTTTTCACCAGATACTTCATCATAGACTCTTCTGATCTGTTCACTGTGAAATCAGGTTCTGTGTGAAATTTCTGATACTCTGCTTTAATCGCAGAGGATGTAGCATCATAGTTGTACACCCAGTTATCTGCTATATCGTACTGAAGCCGTGTGTTCTCGAGGATTTCTGCATGTGCTATGTTTTCTATAGTGGCATACTTACCATCTACAAAATCTTCTTTCACCTGGATTCCACATCTTTTGAGTTCTTGAAGTTGAGGGATGAGTCCTTTGCCTTCAGTATCGTTGATCCCAATGACAGTCCCAACCAAAGGGACAATCCCGGTCTCCTCGTTATATGATTCCGTAGTCGCAACCTTGTACCCGGTGAGTTCATAGTGGCCGTTAAACTCAGCAGCAGTATCCGAGCTAACAGCTTTTAATGGGAATGCATCACTGCCGCAACAAACTCCAAAATCCACATCAAGTTTTTCTGCTGCTTTCTGCAGCACCACAAGAATAACATGATCGATTTTTTTAATACCGTCAACACCAAACCTGTTTCTCAGGTTATACCTGATGGTCTCACCATTCGGTGTTTTGAACATCCCATCTGGTTTCCTTTGATATCCAAGCAGTTCTGCATCGGTTGGATATGTCCTCAGATGATGTGCCATAGCATCTGGGGTCAACTGATGTATTTTCATAAAGATAAGAGTACGACCCATAGGGCCCAGATATTGTACGCTCTTTAATCGCTTGTAGTAGGGTCTCATCGCTTCTTCCAACGAAGTGACATCTAAGAAACTCAAAAAGAGAGCCAATCTCATCGGATGGCTATCATCTGGATTGTAGAATTCTGTTCTACTATCACCGTATCTTTCAATTTCCGCAGATTTGAAGTGTTCTTCGATTGCGTAAAAGTTTTCAATTTTCTACCGGCTACATCCCGAAATGAATCCATAAATTCAGCATAACGTCTCATTTTGCTGTGAGAATCACGCACAGCAAACAGAAAAAATCATAATTCAACAAGCTTTTTTACAGATTTTTTCAACAAAACCA
>JAWABU010000052.1 GCA_038884455.1 Candidatus Thermoplasmatota archaeon
TACACCACATGAGATACTGCGGAATAAACGGATATGTCGGAAACGCGCACCCGGGGAACGACCGTTCAGCGTGATCAAACGAGTGTTCCATGGTGATCGGACACAAGTAAAAATCTTAGGGCGGGTACGAGTAAAAGAGATGTTCAAATGTTTCGCCTATGATCTTTATCAACTGGTCACCTTGGAGCGTAAGCGGTTAGCGGTAGCTAGGTAAACAAACAGAAAAACAAGGGAAAAAGGATGAAAATCAAGGAAAAAACACTAGGAAAAACCATGAAAAACGCATAACTCATGGCCATGAACGAGGTAGAAACAGAAAAATTAAAATCAAAGTGGGTTATTCAAAGCTCTCAATAAACTAAATTACTAAAAATCAAAATTTTTTTATATGTACTTTGTAAGAAATGATGTTTGTATATCACACACTCACCACCATCACATTAATTCTATCTTTGTTGATAAAATAGTCTAAATATTTTGTTTGAAACTCTTCGAACAAAAAAAAACTTATAAGCGGTTAAAAATCTGAATGAATACTTTTTGTTTTGAATCTTTTTTATCAACCAAGATTCTCCCATCCTTTTTATACGATGTTCGAGGATGAGCAGCATTTTTTTCAAAAACAGGGTGAAGTCCTAATGATTGAGCAGCTTTTACCAGTGCCTCACAAGTTGGTTTTTCAACACAATATTTTCTTGGAAGTCTTCGACCATTTTTTCGACTCAGTGTTTTATCAAAATACATCGGCCAAAGCACAATTTTGTGATCATCTTTAGAAACCATATTAAAACCAAAAAGAGAATCGCAATGCTACTATATATGAATAGCTGTATTTAAGATAATAAAATCGCATGAATCGTTCCGGTCTGCCCAGGTCGTGACGTAACTTTTGCCTTACCGAGTTTTGTATTAATAATTGCTCCTTTGTTGATGATATTTCGTCGTACATAATGGATGTTTGCTTTATTTTCAACAACAGTAATGATATCAGTTTTTTCTGTTTTCCCGGTTTTTGGATTAACAACATACGCAATATTCGATGTAAGCATCCTGATTTTTTGATGATTTCCACGGGTCCGATCGAATTTTCGTTTTGGAGTTCCAAGAGTGGTAAGATGCGGTTCTCGACCTATTTCAAATTTCCGTTTACTTCGTGCTGGACGGAGACGTCGACCTGTTTTGGTTCTCCGAGATTTACCTTGCCACAGTGCCATAAAAAACCCGAATAAACAAGAAGTATTTAAAGAATATGTATCTTAATTAAAAGAAAGACCCGCCTTTTTCTTGCTAAAATTTTTTATATGTTCTGTAGGTGATTCTGTAAAACAGCTCTAGTTTCGGGCTAAAACCTACAAATTACGCTTATTTTTATGCTATATCCCACATCGATCACAGAAAATTCAAACGTATTTCCACGATCATAAAATCCTCCAACAACACGTTCTCAGTTTTATTCTCATGATGTCGTCATACCCGTACAGCAAGGCTCGTTCTTCTAGGTTCTCACCCAGATCCTGATATCAATTATATCACAAACGACACCATCAGCAACCGCAACAACACTATCGCAATTTTTTCGTTGATGCGCTTCCGATCAGGGATCCTTGTGTTTTTTATCCCTGGTCCTTCCCTTTTCAATCTGTGTTTCTTACAGGTACAGTAGATGCATCGAATATGTACCTTATGCAATACAGCAAATTTTTTCGAAAAATATTTTAAATGGTCATTGTATACATGCTACAAGATAGCAAAATCACGATTTAGTTCTGAACTTATCAGCTATTTATGGAGGAACAAAGAAAAAATGAGAGGAGGAAGGGTTTTTTAGAGATTCTTCATATTATTCCCCCTAATTTTTTTACCCCTTCCTTCCTTTTTTAGGAAGTGATAGATTTTTAACATCTGTTAGTATTCTGTGGTATGCGGGAGTTTGTGTATGAACATTTCTTGTTACGGTGGAAAAAATGAGATCGGAGGAAATAAAATTTTAGTTGAACATAAAAACACCCGTATTTTTCTTGATTTTGGCATAAGTCTTTCACGAGCTCGTACTTTTTTTTCAGAGTTTATTCAACCTAGAAAAAGTGCCGGCTTACTTGATTTTTTTGAACTTGGTCTCCTTCCTGATATCAAAGGAATCTACCGAGAGGATTACTTACAACATATGGGCAGACCCGCAGAGAACAGAAGTATCGATGGCATTATTCTTTCGCATGCGCATGCTGACCATGCCCAGTATATCCATTTTATTCGAAACGACGTACCGATTTTTTGTACGAGAGAAACAAAAATAATTCTTGATGCACTTGAGGTAATAACTACGTCTCAATTCAATGACCTTGTGACCATATGTGATGCATTCATCTTTAAAAAAAATAAAAAGGGTGAACTAACCAGAGTGAACCGTCGTGATCAAGAATTTGTAAAAAAACGTCCGTATATTATCGTTGAACCAGAGAAAAAGATACGAATTGGGTCGTTTGATATAGAAATGTATCCGGTCGATCATTCAGTACCTGGTGCATGTGGATGTATTCTGTATTCTGATGAGGGAAATCTTGTGTATACTGGTGATATTCGTTTTCATGGATACTATAGTGAAAAGAGTAGAACATTTATCCAGAAAGCAAAAGAAGCGCATCCCAAATGGTTACTCTGCGAAGGTACAAAGATTGAAAAAAAAACTGGAGATAGTGAAAAAAAGTTAGTACATACAATGAGCAGCATTATTCAAAAAGCACCTGGTTTAGTTTTTGTTGAACATCCAATTCGTGATCTTGATCGAGCTCAAACAATCTATTCAGCTGCAAAAGATAATCACCGCGAATTCGTCGTAGGTCTAAAATTAGCATATCTTATTAAAGCGCTTGGTTCGTTTTGTTCTTTTTCACTTGATGACGTTCTTATTTTTGTTCCTCGGAAAAGTTGGGGTCTTATTGACCGGAGAGATATTGATAAAAAATTGGTTGAAAAAGATTATGAGGTATGGGAACGCGAGTTGATTCAACGGAAAAATGTGGTGACGTATCATGATGTACAGAACGATCAATCTAGGTATGTTGTTTCAATGAATCTCTGGGAGATTACGAATCTTATTGACATACAACCAAAACGTGCTTTTTGGATTAAATCTTCATGTGAGCCGTTTTCTGATGATATGGAATTAGATGAAAAACGGAAACAGGCATGGCTTGATCATTTTCATATTAAACAGTTTGTTGCTCATGCTTCTGGTCATGCATCAGGTAGTGAAATAAAAAATCTTATTCGAGAAATTAATCCAAAAAAGGTTATCCCGGTTCATACTGAACATCCTGAATTATGCGGCCGATGATGAAAAAAAGTTAGCCGTTATTTTTAAAATTAATGGATTATTAATAATGTATTCTACATGTCTACATGTTCTGAGCGCTTCTATACCGTGTTAGTTATACTAGAAATATCATGTAGTTAACAATTGTTAATAACGTGTTCTATTAATATCTTTGCCAAAAATTTTATAAATGAACATTGCCTACATGCTACAGGATAACATAAGACAAATAATATGAAAAACCAACGACAATGTAGTTCAACATTCGATATGGAGAAGGAGGAAGGGAAAAATTTTTCTTCATATTTTCCCCTTAAGATTTCCCTTCTTCCAATTTTTGGAGTAAAGGAAAATAATTCTAAGAAAAAAACGACAGGAGCTCAAACAAAAAAAATGAGCGACTGAGCCATATGTTTATAAACCATACGTGACATATATAAATCTACACGTATAGAAAAAAAGAGGTTTCATTCTATGAAGCATATCTGTATTACTTTCCTCGTTCTAGGAATTATCACATTTTCGATACCAAACGCTATGGGTTCTTGTGAGTGTAGGAACACGGACGAAAAGATGCAACCGCTGGCTCATTTTACTTCAACACCTTGGTTAACCAGTACCGATATACAAAAATTGCAGCAAGAAGGAAAAGAAAAAGGTTGGACATTTACCATTGGAGAAACTGTAGCGACGAGACGATCGTTTTCAGAACTCTGTGGATTAATCGAACCAGAGAATTGGTGGGCAACAGCAGAATTTGACCCGTGCATACCTACTCGAAATCTTCCTGAAAAATTCGATTGGCGGCAGCAGGGCGGGTGCACATCAGTAAAAGATCAAGGACCTTGCGGGAGTTGCTGGGCGTTTGGTTCGTTAGCACCGCTTGAATGTAATATTTTAATCAAGGATAAAATTGAGGTTGACCTCTCTGAACAATGGTTAGTCAGTTGTAATAAAGAGGGTTGGGGTTGTAATGGCGGTTGGTGGGCTCATCGGTATTTTCAATACATGAAAGATCCCTGTAATGGCACCGGTGCTGTTCTTGAAAACGATTTTCCATATGCAGCGAAAAATCTTCCTTGTGACTGTCCATATCCCCATAAATATTTTATTGATGATTGGAAATTTATTGGTTTCGGTCAGGGGATACCCCCGATTGATTCAATGAAACAAGCAATACTGCAGTATGGTCCAATTTCAGTTGCAGTTGCAGTTAATCAAGGTTTTGGAGCGTATACTGGGGGAATATTTAACGATAATACTCCTGCTCAGATCAACCATGCTGTTTCGTTAGTTGGTTGGGATGATACATTAGGAACACAAGGAGTATGGATTCTTCGAAATTCATGGGGTCCTAATTGGGGCGATAACGGATATATGTATATCGAGTATGGTGTTTGTAAAGTTGGATATGCAGCATGTTATGTTGTTTATCCAGTAAAAACCGATATTGCAATATCTGGCGGGCTGACAGGTGTTAAGATTGATATAACAAATAGGGCAAATATAACATCAACAGACATCAACTGGGAGTTTTCGATGACAGGAGGATTAAAAAAAGCTATCGATTTTTCATTACAAAGTACTATTGATACTCTTGAACCAGGTAAAACCGTTCACAAAAGAGTTACTCGTTTTGGTTTTGGATATATCCAGATTAGTATTTCTGCAGATCCATTAAAAAGTGGGAAGGTAGCAAAAACAGCCAATGCGCTCTTATGCGGATTAACTGTAATTCTTCTACCAAACCAATAATCAAAAAGAAAAGTAAAGTTATTTTATTGCGAATTTATGAAGCCAATTTTTCGAACCAACTTTAGTTACCTGGATTTTATCTTCTCGTGCAAGCCATCCAAGAGCACTATAGGCATCCCGTTCGTCAATTTCGGCAAGATCTGCAATGGAGGATACATCAATATTCGTATTGGTACTTAACGTCGTCCACACCTTTCCCGCATCAGTTCCAATTTTTGGTGTTAAATTGGTATCACCAAGCTGATATCGGCTTCCATTTTTGCATATTTTATTTTCTCGAGCAAGCCATCCCACTGCAGCATAGAATTTCTCCTCACTTAATCGCGTCATTTTTAATAATTTAGACTCAGTGAGAGGGCCGTTTTCGTTTAGAGTTTGCCAGATTTTTCCGGCACTTTTGCCAAAATCGTCAATTATGTTTTTCATGTATATACTCTCCTTGTTATACCAGTATTACATAATAGAATAAAAATATTTTGCTTTATACTAGTTTTATTAACTATAAATTAACATAAATAAAACTAATATAAAATTTTTTCTCGAATATTTTCGAAACTGTATACGTATTAAGGGCGAGGATTTTTTTTCTTCAGATTTGAAATATCTTGCGATGATTGTAATTGTGACACATTATTATGTTCACAGGCAAGAGGAACTTGCGATTCAAAAAGCGGTTTTGGTTTTGATTCGTCAATTGAATACATAATTCGTTCAAATTTAGAATCAAGTCGTTTTATAGAATCCTTTACAGCATCATAATACTCAAGCTGTAACACTTCATATTTATCTTTCCAAAATTCAATATCTGCTTCAAGTCGATCAATATACCTGTTGAGATATTCATCATTCGTATGTACTGACTGTTGAGGCACACTATGAAGATTTTGGGTATTGAAATTTAACTCCTGATTCAACGCCTGCTCTAATGCGTTAGTAATAAATTCTGTTGTATTATTCGAAACAACCTCGACCTTACGAATTAAATCTACAGGTAACCGAAAGGAATATGTTTTCAATTTCATTGCATCCCATCTAAACTGCAGATATATATCAAAATTGGGGATTTAAAGATGTTGGCTGCATTTGTAGGTGCATATCCTGATTTATTGTTTTACTCTATACAGAGTTATCGAACCATCCTTCAGAACAACCCATCGCAGACTATCACCGTTTTTTAATTTCAAGAGTTCAACGACTTCTGCAGGTACTGTTATTCGCCGTCGAGATCCCCGGATTGTTATTGCTGTTTCTTTGATACATTTGACATCATCGAGTTCAATTTTCATAGGCATCACCTTTTAACTAATATCTCCTTTAATATATGCTATCGTTTCAGGATTTTGTGGATTTGAAAAAAAATCTTGTGCGGGACCTTGTTCAACAACCATGCCAAAATATAAAAAAATCACGTAATCTGCTAATCGTTTTGCTTGTCGTAAAGTATGTGTTACTAATACAACAGTATAATTCTTTTTTAATTTTAGAAGCAGTTTTTCAATTTGTTGTGCTGCGATCGGATCAAGTGCCGAGGTTGGCTCATCACAGAGAAGAACTTCTGGTTGCACTGCAATTGCCCGGGCAAGACATAAGCGCTGTTGCTGACCGACAGAAAGACGCGTTGCAGGATCATGCAGACGATGTTTAACTTCGTTCCATAAGCCTACCTCTTGAAGACAATGCTCCACAATCGATTCAAGCTCAGTTCTTGACATTCTTTTTTGATGTATTTTTAAACCATATGCAACATTCTCGTAGATTGACATCGGTAAGGGGTATGGTTTTTGGGAGAGAAGCCCCATTTTTTTCCGTATATCCGGAATCTCATCAGATTTATGGGTCAGGATGTTTTCTCCGTCTACAAAAATTTCACCAGTTATTCGTATGTCCTCCTGTATTTCAAGTAGACGATTAAACGATTTTAATAATGTTGTTTTTCCGCACCCTGAAGGACCGATAATCGCCGTAAGTTGTTTTGGAGGGATACGTATCGAAATATCTTTTAAAATCTGATGTTTCCGGTAGTACACGTTTAATTTTGTAGTTTCTATTTGTGCTTGAGATTGCATGAACAATTCCTCTTTTTTGTTATCGAATCACATATTTATTAAAGCGTTTTGTAAGTGTTCGTGAAAGCACGCTAATAATCAAGACGATTACGAGAAGTATAAATGCAGCAGCATAGGCTTTTGGTTGACCTGAAGGAAGCGAATATAAATTAAAAATCATTGTTGGTAATGCTGCCGTTGAATCAAAAAGAGATGTTGGTATGCGGTTTGAGAAGCCTGCAGTGAAAAGAATCGATGCTGCATCACCGATACCTCGTCCAAGGCCAAGGAGGATACCGGCAAGAATTCCAGGAAATGCCTGTTTTCGTACCACTCGTATTGCTGTCTCAACTTTTGTTGAACCAAGCGAGTATGCACTTTCTTTCAAACCCTGCGGAACAAGTTTTATCGATTCGTCCATATAGCGTGTTATGATTGGAATTTCAAGTAATGTTAACGCAATGATACCGACAAGTAATGATGATCCAAGTCCGAGATAAATCATGATTATTAAACAAAAAATACCATAGACAATAGAAGGTATTCCCCAGAGTACATCGAGAAGAAATCGTACTGCATTTGAAAACCATGTTGGAGTAAATTCTCTTTGGAGGTACAACGCGATAAATAATGCGATGACGCAGGCGAGTCCAGTTGCTGGAAGTGCTAGGAATAAAGAACCAACAATAGCATTAAGAATTCCACCGCCGAGGGTATTGCCAAGTGTTGGTGTTTGTGTAATCATGTCAATACTTAAGGATGTCGCACCATTAATGATTATAATACCCGCTATCAAGAGGAGACTTCCAAGAACAATAGACACTGAAAGAAGCATGATCGCTGTAAAGATTTTTTCTTCAAGTATTCGCAGATTCAATAATTCCACCTTTTTTTTGCTCTTCGTAAGATAATAACTCCAAAGATATTGAACATGAATACAACGAGGAATAATATCAATGCAACAAGCATCAGCGCCGATTCATGTATTGGTATTGACATTAATTCTCCATATTTTGATGCAATAAGCGATGCAAGGGTTTCTCCAGGGGAAAAAACAGAATTTGGAATCCTTGGAATGCCGCCTATAACCATGTTAACCGCGATGGTTTCTCCAAATGCCCTTCCAAATCCAAGAAGAATTGCAGCGATAATACTTGGTGAAGATGCTCGGAAAACAACTTTTTTTACTGTTTCCCATTTTGTAGCACCGATTGATAACGATGCTTCTTTTAAAGATAATGGAATCGCAGTGAAGGTTTCAACACAAAGTGAGATAATAATGGGAAAAACCATAACAGCAAGTATGAGTGCTGCAGAAAAAATACATAATCCAGTACTCTGGATATTAAACCATGGAGCAATGACGTCTTTAACGAGCGGAACAAGAAAAAGAAATGCACATAAACCATAGACAACAGAAGGAACACCAGCAAGAACATCGAGGAAAGGTCGAATTATTCTTTTAATTTTTGTTGGAGCGTACTCTGAGATGTAAATTGCACTGAAGAGGGATATCGGTATGGCGATAAGAAGCGCTATACCTGTTACCAGAATTGTTCCAATAATAATTGCTCCCAGACCGAATTGTTTATTGTCTGGATTCCAGGTTGATGCAAAAAGAATTTCTGGTAATGAACGTGTTTGAAGGATCAAACTTGATCGAAACATCAGAAGGAAGAGAATACAAAAAAAAAGAAAGATGACAAACACCGTTGCACTTTTCATCATACTCGTGCCGAAATGGCTACGAATCTTTCGTATCTGCATGTCAGTATGTTTAATCATTTTTTTGCATAAAAATTTGTTTATGAAAGTTCAGGTCGTGTTCCTTCTTCTAAATAGCGGAGTTGTTCGTTGATGAATTCTTGTGATAACGGAACGTATCCTGTATCAAGAACATATTGTTGACCTTCCGTTAAAATCCATCGAACAAAATCCTTAGTTATTCCTGAGAAATTATGAAGAGTCACAAGATGTAAGGCACGTGCTGGCGGTGACGGATAAATATTATTATTGATAGCATGTATAAGTGACATTCGATTTGAATAAAATTTTTCTTCATCATCGAGAATACCATTATTGTTAAGATCAATTGGAACTGGAATGAGGTCATCAGCTGGAACTACCGTAGATGCATCGATTTTTTTCGTATACACATATCCGATATTATTATATCCAATACCAAATTGCTCCCGTTGGATGGTCGCAGCAAGTGTGTTATCGCCATTAACTGCTGAAATCCGATCAAGATCGACGTGCGCTCCAAGATCATTTTGTTTGTAAGGCCCTAGATAGTTTGCCCATGTTTCAGCAGCACCACATGAATCAGAGCGAGTATATACAATGATCTTATCAGTGATACTTGAATTTCCAATGAGTTGACCCCAAGTGGAAATATTCCCGGTGATAAAAATATCACGAAGTTGCTGTTTTGTTATTCCTTTTTCAAGTATCGTTGATAACACTGGATTTCTAGCATTTATGGTTGCGACAACAGCATCTTTGACAACAGAAACCCAAAATGCCCCTCGTTGTATTTCAGTGTTGTTTACTTCTCGGGAGACCATACCAATGTCAGCAAGGCCAAGCAAGGCGTTTGCCATTCCAGCACCTGCACCATTAGCATTAATATCAATTATAATATCTGGATGAATTTTTCGATATTCAAGTGCCCATTTTTCCATCATCGGTGTTAATGCAAATGCGCCTTCAATTTTGATGGTATTTTCTTTTTTTGTAGTACATCCACTGAAAAGGAGCATTGACACAAGTGCTATCACGAATGTTGCCGGTAAAAAATATTTTTTTGTTGTATGGAAAAAAATACATCTATTTTTTTGCTGCATAACAAAACCTCATATTTATAATATTTTTTTAGGTTTATATAGTTATTGGTATATTACCTATATTTGATGGAACATAACCAAAATAACAACAATTATTGTAAAAATGTGTAGCTCGCCATCCGATAAATATTTATATATTAAATATAAATTATAATTTTTAAGAGGCATTCTTTATGAAGAAAAAATATTTCCTATCAGTAATAGTAATTTGTGGTCTGTTTTTAACCAGTAGTTATAGTACGATAATCGCACTACCAAAACAAGACGATCATCAACAAATGAACGTCATATGCTCAGAGCCTCAAATAACCGACAGAAATTCCTATTGTTCGCTGACGTTACCTGAAGCAACAACGTATCTTAAGAATCCTGGTAAACCTATCCTTCCAGTTATCATTAAAACATTCGTTTTTCCTATAGGGACAATTTTTTCTGAGATACATTGTACACCAAGGACAATACTCGAAAAAAACCTCGATAAAAAGATTATTTATGCTCAAAAGCCAGTTATTCGAAATACATACACACAAGGTTCAACAGAAGAAGATCAAACAATCTATCAAGATGAACAATACTACCCAGAAACATGGTTTTCTTATTCTCTCGGAGTTGGATTAGAAAAGACTCAGCATGTTACCTACTTAACAATCCAACTGTATCCGATTCGTTATGCACCGAAAACAAACAGTATCCAATACGCAACAAATTTTGATATAAATATTTATGATATCCCGCCAGAACAACCAGCACTCTTCAAAGAAATATATGATTTAATTATCATAGCACCACAACGATTCGAACGAAAACTCCAACGACTCGTCGATCATAAAATTACAATGGGAATATCTGCACGAGTTGTTACCACCGAAGAAATTTATACTACCTTTGAAGGACGAGATCATGCAGAGCAAATAAAATATTTTATACGTTATGCCCTTGAAGGCTACATCCCGAAATGAATCCATAAATTCAGCATAACGTCTCATTTTGCTGTGAGAATCACGCACAGCAAACAGAAAAAATCATAATTCAACAAGCTTTTTTACAGATTTTTTCAACAAAACCAT
>JAWABU010000053.1 GCA_038884455.1 Candidatus Thermoplasmatota archaeon
CCTTTCACTTTTTCATACTGCTGCTTCAGGATAAAACGATCAAAACTCATCCTTCCATCACTCCTTATGTATAAGGTATGGCGAAGGGTCAAATAGAGGTTTCTATGAGGGGTTATTCAAAACCCTCTATTTTAAAATATTGTTATTTTATTAATTTAATTTTTTAATGTTTTACATTAACTATTATTTTTCGTGTTAACATATTGCATAGTAATTGAGTATTGTATGCTATACATAGTTATGCAATGTTAGCATTAATTATGTTAGATAATATTTAGCATAGTAGGCTATATCGATATTTTTATAAATTCACAAATACTGCTTTTTCTTAATGGATGCACCAAAAAAAATTCGCGCAGCAATTTATACGCGCGTTTCAACTGAAGACCAAGCAAAAGAAGGCTTTTCATTAGATGCTCAAATTGAAAAACTTCGTAGTTACTGTAAAGCACGCGATTGGGAAATTGCAGGTGAATACATCGATGATGGATACTCTGGAAGAAAAACAAGACGACCTGCGTATACCAAGATGATGGAAGATCTTGACAAATGGGATATTCTTTTGGTCATTAAAATGGATCGGATCCATCGTAATTCAAAAAATTTTATGCTTATGATGGAACAATTGAGTAAACAGAAGAAAGAATTTGTTTCGATGATGGAATCACTTGATACATCGACAGCAATGGGGCGTTTTGTCATGGATATTATTCAACGAATCGCTCAGCTTGAATCAGAACAAATTGGAGAGCGGGTCTATATTGGTATGGAACAAAAGGCTCGAATGAATGGCGGGGTGCTTGGTTTTAACATACCGTATGGCTATAATTATCTGGATGGAAAATTAGTCGTAAATGACTCTGAATCTAGAATCATTCAGGACATTTATTCTTGGTATTTAACAGGAAAAAGTATCGGTGAAATTTCTCAGATGCTTAATGATGCGCATATTCCAACAAAAAAGGGGGGTTTATGGGCGAAAAAGACGGTTTCAACGATTTTAAAAAATCCAATTTATTGTGGTTACCTCCGTTGGGAAGAGTATGTGAATAAAAGTGATCATGATCCAATAATAACCGTGCAAGATTTTAACAAGGTTCAAGAAATTTTTGCACAGCGCGGTGGGTCTCCTGCCAAATTTTTGTAAAAAACAGCCTCTTTTTGGTTACCTTCGGACTACCGAAGGTTACCCAACTGCCTAGTTTTTTTTATAAAACCGCCGGGTAACCAGCGTTTTTTTATCTGCAGTTCTCTTCGTTTGAAGGGTATGAACAACGCTTCAACTTTTTGACGACTTATACGCTTGAAGTACTTCCCTAGTACATTTGAACTACATACTACATTGCTAGAAATTATCTAACATATAGATGACCTGCAATTCTGCTCATCGGCGTAAAACAATGAACAAGTATGACATGTCTATCAAAAAAACAATTAGTTAATGTCTAATATTAATTTATTAACTATGTTACGATATATAATTAAATAATTTTGGTTAGTTTATAACTTCGCTGTTTTTTTCGATGCACGAAGAAAGCAACAATACTAATTATGGCGATACAACCACCGATACCAACGATACTAAAAACCATGAGCCAAGAATTTACCGCTTCGTCAAGACCTGGACTTTCAACAAAAACAGTATACCTTATTGTTTCTTCGTTCCCGTCTCCATCTCGAATCGTTAAAACAACCGTATAATATCCATCACGTCCGTACCTATGTACGACATTTATCCCTTCAGCAATCGTGCCATCGCCAAAATCCCATATATATGAATATAATAGCATCGACTCATTACTTGCATTAATGAAGAACGAAAAAGTTGTATTATCTTTTTGAAGATGCTTAATTGAGATCTCTTTCGTTGGTGAACTCGTATTTGGATCAATCTGAAACACAAGGATACTTAATGGATCTGACCAGCTGCTATTAGCTCCACGAATATCTTGAGCTTGAACTCGAATAGAAAACGTACCATATGATTTCCATGAATGTACAAATGTATATGAGATATTCGGATGAGTATACGAGGACCAAGGACTTCTTGTACCATCGCTACATTCATAGCGATATCGGACTTGATCGCCCTCAGAATCGTAGCTTACGATTGAGAAAGTATACGGAATGTCAATTCTCGCGGTTGTTGAACCTTGTGGTGATTTTGTGATCCTTGGTGGATTATTTGATGAGTTTGTTTTTATGCCTGGTGGTGCAGTTGGCAGATACGGTGGTTCAAAAAATTGACCCCCACTTGGCTGACTCGGCCCTATTGTTGTAAAAACAAATTGCACCCTATTGATCCGATAGGTATTATGAGCATATACCGTCCAGGTATATACGGTCTGTTGTGACAATCCAGAGATAGGACACGTTTTTGTTCCGTTGACTGCGTATTCGCCATGTGATGAGCCACTATTTGGAGATGTTGATACCGACCAGAAGAGATCAAAACCTTGAGGATCATGAATTGAAACGATGAGTACATTTGTACTAAGAGGAACATTCACTGCATTCTGATTTGGGTTTGGGAATGATATCTGTGGAGGAAAAACCACATTATGCATGGGATAATCATTTTCATCTAAAGGATCGGTTGCTTCTTCGTATTCATATCCATCAGTATACGTATCACTATCTGAATCTGGGTTATTCGGATTTGTTCCTGTATACAATTCATGTATGTTGTCAAGCTGGTCATGATCAGGATCATCAAATTTGCTGTATTCAAGCGAGTTGAAATAGTCTACTTCCCATGAGTCAAGCAGACCATCTCCGTCAGCATCTTCTGTATCACCACATGATTCGTCCCAATACCCGTCTCCATCATTATCCCAGCCATCACCACAGATTTCAGAGAGGGCATCAACATCTATTCCATGGATAAATCCTTGAGCTAAAGCAGTAGCATGCTGCATGAAATAATCAGTTGTATAACTACTGCTGGTTGGGCCAGGATATATAATAATTCCTTTTACTCCTTCAAGGTTCAGTAAATATCCGATTCGTTGAGATATTTTCGGATCCCATGAGGTACTGGTATAGCTCCCGTAGTTTTGTCCCGGGGGATTATACACGAGGTTTGATTGAACGATACTAAAACTCAGCCAGATATATGAATTTGAGAAATCATAAGTATCTAGATACGATTGAATAGTTGTCAGATGCGGTGCAAAATACCATGATGGTGAACTAATATCCCCAGTTCCAACAGGCATCCATGTTGAGTTACGAAGAGGTGGTATGTTTTCTCCATAAAAAACCACTTGTGTTTCTGGGTTTTTATTTTTAACAGAGGATCGTAAATCAAGACCTCGATCTCGCCAGTAAGCTATGTATTCATTATAGCAGTCATCAGTTGAATGACTCGCGTATCTCTTGTTACTTTGTTCAAGGATATGCGGAAAACACCCTGTATCTTTATTGAACCAACTTGGATGTTTTCCCCAGAGTTCCGTATCAAAAAGTACAGAATCATTATTTTGTATATCGATCCAGGAGGTGTAATTATCAAGAAGTTGGAGTTCTGCTTGCCAGAGAGTTCCATTGTATGCTGGATCATGAGCATGTCGATAACATGAATTTGAAGGATCAGGTACGACAAATCCTGGTGCATCAAAAAATTTTATACTTTGCCCGTTGCTTTCATGGGTCTCAGGGTCAAGTTGATTATTCAGAATGAGATGTGAAGAACTCAGATGGAATGCAAGGGGATATCCTAAGTTTCGCATATCATGAATTCTGTTGAGGAGGGTAGTAAGCTGAAAGTCTGAAGGATTTTGAGTCCAAATATGAAATCCTATATGTGTAAAACCAATGGCTCCGAGATCTGACGCGGTTTGTAGAAATCGGTTCCAATTGGTCGTGTTCATATCCGCTGCATCGATATAGGGCCCAAAATATGATAAAAAAGGAGAAAGGAGTTCATTTTTTTGTGTAGTAAAACAGAAGGTTTGATTTGTCCACGTTGTACCATCAGTAGCATTGACACACCAGGTATAGGTAGTATTGTACTGGAGGTTTGTGATGAGACATTTTTTTGTCCCATTATACTGGTTTAAACCTGTGGCAAAGCCGATGTTCGGTTGCGTTTTGATGGTCCATGAAAAAGAGTTGTTTTCTGGATCTGTGATGTGGATACTAAGAGGATTCCATGTTATAGGAACATTTGTTGCGTTATGCGGTGGAGATATCTTTGAAAAAACGGGACTTTTATTTGTTGGGGGATCAGCTTTGATGGTCAATGAAATGATCGGCATATATATGAGGAGAGCGAGAATGCAGATTAAGGAAATTGATTTTTTTATTTTCATTTTCATATAGATACCAATTTATTTTTTTAATATATAATAATTAATTTTCTGTATATCCGTTTTTTCCATCTCTTTAGAATCATCTTGGTTACTCCTTTTAAATAAACTTTGTATGCATTTTTTCATACTGCTATTTTGATACACAGGATTGAATTAAATATCAATAGTTATAATGTAAGTATTTTACGATAATTAATTAAAAAATTAAGTTATAAGTTTAAATTATTATTTGAACCGTGTTTATGCTAACTCGTACTCAAAATCAATAATATTGATAAGCAAATTGTTTTTAAAAACAGTGACACTTCTTTGAATCAAGGAATTATTCAAACGTTGTCTATGAGTTTCTGAAAAATTGCTGTTCAAAAATAGAAATCTCTAAATAGAAAATACTTATTTAGTTATGTGATTCATTATGAAAAAGGGAGGATTTTTTGCAATAAGTATACTTCTTATGATCTGCCTCAGCGCTACACCAGTCATAGGAAGTATCAGGCAAGTCAATCAACAAGAGCTTTTCCAAACAGAACAACATTCGCAACAGTCGGTCAAAACCATTACCTTTTTTGATTGCACGGGTTCTAGAACTCAAAAAAAAGAAATACAAATACCTGAATCAGAATTAGAATCTTTAAAAAATGAACTGCGAACAATACGAACAACAAGCAACTCTCCTGAAGAGTCGATTAAAAAACAACTTACAGTATTTCAAAAATATCATTTTATATCAGAAGATGTCACCTATGAAAAACTGCAACAGATCGCACAGCAAAGATTTCAAAAAGTATCATATTCATCACATAAAAAATTACCCGCCCCGCTCATTAACAACTCAGTTTTCAATGCTATGTGCGCTATCGATTTTGAACTAATCAACGGAACAACAGCAGTCTTCGGATTGAACACCTTCATCAATTACATAGGGTTTGATATCATCAGTTTTCACTATGGATACGCGGTCAATGGTATTGATACAAAAGGACTCTTACAACGATCTAATGATCCTGGAAACTATGTGGGGACTATGTTTGGATTCCTTGGATTTTGGCTTGGTGAGAAAAAGGTTGCAGGTATCTATACGAATGTTACTACTGCAGGGTTTACTGTAATTACTGGTTGGGTTCCTGTACCTGATTTTTCTTAATTTTTTCATTTTTTATATAATTAAACAAAAAATTTAAATACCATGCTTATATATTTTAATTATAGATGATCAATCGAAAGAATAATAAAATGATTGATCTATATCAAAATAAGACTTAGGGGGAATCTATGGCAAGAGCAATACACTACTTCATAAGAAAAGGATGGTCTATTGCTTCTTGAATATAGAATCGTAATAACTACCAATGAAGTATACCCCTTTAATAGAGGTGAAATAAGATGAAAAACATGAAAAAAGCAACCTATATAGTCGCAATAACGCTGGTTATTGCTGGGCTGATGATTACCAGTGGTATAAGTATCCCAACCACAAACGTCGAACAAACAACTGATGATTGTATTGCTACAACAGCAATGTTTAAAACGATCAGCAAAGCACGACCTGAGCAGAATATGATTCATCGTGGTGACAGTGTGATTATTTTTGATACAGAAACCGATGATTTTCATCCTGCTGTTGCTGGAAATGCACAAGGGCGGTTTTTTACCTGTTTTGAAGCAAATTTAAACGGCGATTACTACCCTTGGTTTTTGTATTCCATTGATGGATCAACCTGGGAAGAAGCAGGTTATTTTGCAGAATCTCTTGGAGGTAGTTACCCTGATATTGATTCTAATCAGAACGGTTTTTATGCAACCTTTGCGCCACCATCTGGGAGCAGTGGAGAGATCTGGGTTGTTGGAGGGTCAGACCCATCACAACCTGATGGAATGGTGTGGGATTTCGGTCCTCATGGTATCGAAGATTTTCGTTTTAACACCATAGCATCATACACACGTCAAGGAGAAGATTGGAATTTCGGTTGCGTTGCATTGACTGGATATAACAATTACCAAGGAGCAAACGTTCCTGGGACACCGTTTATTCTGTATCCGTACAGTTCAGACGGTGGAATTATCTCCTGGTTGCAAGCCGGTGGTTTTGTTCATTCAGATGTTGCTCTTGATGAAGTAACCCAAATGTGCTACGCAGTCTATGATCACGAAACAACGTTTAAATTAAAAGTTCGAAAATCCAACTTTGGAACCTGGCAAAACCAAGGTTCATACCAAGTACATCCCTCAGTCTGGTCAAAAGATATTGGTGATGGGACAACCCATTTACAAAACATGAGCATTGAAGCTTATAACAACTCAGTGTTGGTCGTTGCAGAATCAGATGGCGACATTATCTGTTTATATTCAACAAATGGTGGAACAAGTTTCAGCCAAAGCACGGTGGTCACCGGTGCGCAATATCCTGATATTATTCTGACACCTGATGGAAACTTTGTCTGCTCCTATGTCAAAGAAAACGTCCTCTATACGAAGATAACTTCAGATAGCGGTGCAACATGGGAAGATGAGACTAAGGTTGCTGATAACGAGATTCAAGCTGAATACCGTGCATCAAATCTCGGAAAAGGACAAACCAATGTTTACGCGGTTTGGCAGGATAACCGTGCCGAAGATCTTGATATCTATTTTGCAGCAGCTGGTCCAGAAATCGAAATCCCCATTCTGGATGTTGTTATTCAAAAGGGAATGGGCATTGGAGCAAAAGCGACGGTTACCAATGTTGGAACTGGCCCTGCAACGAATGTTGCATGGAGTATCAAAGTCACCGGTGGTATCCTTGGACGAATCAACAAAGAGGTTACTGGTACGGTTGCAACAATGGGCATCAGTGAAAACGCGGTCATGAATACCGGTATGATTCTTGGTCTTGGTGCCATTTCAGTTGTTGCTTCGGCAGCATGTACTGAAGGGGCAAATGATCAAGCAACAGCGAGCGGAACGCAAATCTTGTTCCTCACAAAAGTAAATTAAAAACTATCTTTATTTTTTCTTTTTTTTTATAATAATAAATTCATTTCATTACACTTCATTGTACATGTTGTACATGTTATTATCGATAGGTTTATATACTAATTATGTGTATTGTAGTAAAGAAAGGGGAATTTGTTATGCCACAAAATAAACATAAGTATGGTATATTTAAAGCAGTTCTAGTATGTATCGTTGCATTGGTATTTGTAGTGCCAACGTCAGCCATACATGCTAACAATGAAAAAAATATCTTAGTTGCTCAGCGCCATGCACTTCATAAACAAGTAGTCAAACCGATTGGAAGAAATTCTGATGTTCTTCTATCAGTTGATAATCCTGATCATGATGATATTCACCCAAAGATAGTTGTAAATCCCAATAATGGTGTGATCGTTGTTTGTTATGAAAAAGAAAACGGACCTGATTCAACATTAATTCCACTTCTATATTCAGAAGATGGTGGAGAAACTTGGACACTGTATTTTGAATTTGATTCATCAGCAGGTCTTCAAGGATCGGGTGTATTAAACTCACCAGATTTAGCATATTCAGCAGCTGTAGATCAATTTTTCTGGACTGCAATCGATCCTCTCGCCGATATGTATAACGAGGAACTTGCTTGGATTGCTGGCGATATCGCAACTTCAACAGACTTTATGTGGTATGGTATTTCTGGTCAAGGATCAACTGATTATACTGAGGGAGCACTTACCTTTGTTGGGCAATGGCTTGTCGGGCTTGCTATTGATACTGCCTATGGATTTACCGGTGCACCTGGTCTTGGGTATATGTATTATGATGTAAGTCAATCAAACGTGTTTTTCCCAGAGGATATTAATTCAAATTGGGCTGCTGGTTTTTACTATGATGGTCAATCTGTACTTGAAACAGCACCTGCAAGTAAACCAGAAATGGCAACAGGATCTGAACGCATTTATATGATCATGGAACATGATCGTGCTGGTGTCCCAGAAATCGCCTTCAAAGCAACAGTTACTGATCTTGACCCATCCTCATCAACGTTTTTATTCACCAAAGGTGGTGGACCTAGCGGTATGGATAAATATGCTGATATCGAGGTATGGCCGATGGGACAATTCTACCTAGCAACCGATGCGACTGACCCAGATATTGCAGCAAAAGATACAACAGTTGTTGCAGTTTACACGAAAAATGGAGACGTCCAAGCAAAAATAAGTACCGATAATGGTGTGAATTGGCAGGAATATACCGTTGAATCTGATGCTGGTTTTGGAACTGTAATGATCAATGCCACCGGTGTTATCTACTGCGCGTATATTAAAGAGAATAATGTATATTATAAAACATCTTCCGACAACGGTGCAACTTGGAGTACCGCGGTTCAAGTGAATGATCAAGACGGTACCGTTGTAGCAGAACCAGGATCAGTGCATATTGATCAAGCAGGTATTGTATGGACTGATGCACGTAATGGAAATTCTGATATCTACTTTGAAGCAATTGGTTTCCAAGCACAACCTATGCCCAAACTTGAAGTAACTGCAATAACCGGTGGTTTTGGCGTGGGTACTGTGATTAAAAACACAGGTAAAGCGCCAGCAACCAATGTTGACTGGACGATCAAAGTCACCGGTGGTATCCTTGGACGAATCAACAAAGAGGTTACTGGAACCGAAGCAACTGTCCCAGTGAATGGACAGTTTGCAGCTGCCACTGGTATCTTCTTTGGTCTTGGATCAATAACTATTGAGGTATCAGCGATATGCGATGAAGGACCATCGGTTACTCAAACCGGTTCTGGTACTCAGATAATCATCTGGACTAAAATTAAGTAGAAATCTATTCTTTTCTTTTTTATTTTTTTATATTTTTATTCGGTCTAATCGATAGTGTCAACTTAAGATCTTTCAACACAAACTATCAGGCGAGAAGATATATGATTAAATCCTTAAGTTGGCAGGCTCTCTAATTTCTTTTAATTATAGATGCTGTTAACTTAAGAAATTTTAATCCCAGCCCACAGATTCCATATGCGGTGAAATAACATAGAATAGATGGGATTGAAATAGTAAAAGAAGCTGCTGAAAGAAAAACATATCGTTGTCCGT
>JAWABU010000054.1 GCA_038884455.1 Candidatus Thermoplasmatota archaeon
ATGGTTTTGTTGAAAAAATCTGTAAAAAAGCTTGTTGAATTATGATTTTTTCTGTTTGCTGTGCGTGATTCTCACAGCAAAATGAGACGTTATGCTGAATTTATGGATTCATTTCGGGATGTAGCCGTTTTGTTTTGTAGTACGTAGATCAACAATCTTCACAGGTATAGGTTTTTAAACGGATAATGGTTTTTTGTTGTGTGGTTATGGAGAAGCAATGATCGAGCCATATTCTAAGGAAGAGGAAATTTACGTTCAAAAACTTGTTCGAAAACATCAACGGAAAAAAAAGATGAAGTTTATTTTTTTTGGTTGTTTCATCGTTTTTGTCTGTTGTTTAGGTGTTTTTCTTGTTGTCTCTACGAATGCTCTGAATCGTGAAGTCGTACAAGATGATTTTAAATTTGATCAGTTCGGATGGAGTAAAACGAAAATTTTGACTGTTGTTGAAGAGTATATTCGGCCGCAGCTCCGTTTTCCAACTACGGGAGTTTTTTCAGATGAACGGGTGGTTTTGTACGAAGAGAAGATTAATTATAATTGTTATAAGGTAACTGGGGTGGTTGAGTCATTGAATAGTTTCGGTATTAAAATCAAACAATCGTTCCAATTGCTAATTTTTTGTTATGCGTATGATGACTATGAAATTCGTGATTTTTCACTTGCATAACTTAATTTTAGATTGTTGATCACCTGTTTTTCTTTAGCATATTTTTAATAAAGGGGTTGTTGTATCTCTTGTTGAATGATAATTAGTCGACCGAAAAAACTTGATGATTGTCTTCAGATACTTGGTTCTGATCCTGTTTTTCTTATCGGCTGTAGTGACTGTGCAACAATATGTCATACAGGCGGTGAATCTGAGATTCTTGAAATGAAAAAATTATTAGAAGCTAGAAATCTGCATGTCACAGGATTGGTTATTCTTGATCCTGCGTGTCATCTTCAGAATAATAAACGTTTATTGAAATCTTTTGAACAACAAGTTGCTCGCGCAAAAAAAATTTTCGTTCTTGCTTGTGGTAATGGCGTTCAGACAGTTGCCGAATTATTTGAAGATAAAGATATTGTTGCTGGTTCTGATTCGTTGTTTATCGGTGAGATAAAACGATTAACTGAGTTTGAAAAAAGATGTATGGCTTGTGGTGATTGTCTTGTTGATAGCTATGGGGGTCTGTGTCCGATTTCTCGATGTGCAAAATCAATGTTGAACGGTCCGTGCGGAGGTTCGCGAGGCGGTCGTTGTGAGATTAATCCTGATATCGCCTGTGTTTGGGAACAGATCTACCGTTTTCTGATGAAAAAAGGGAGAATGGATATATTTCATCGTATTCAACCACCGAAAGATTGGTCAAAATCTCTTGAAATGCAGAGGAGTATTCATTGTGGCAATACGAAGTAATCTTGAGAAGATCTTGCGCGATGGCGTATTTGCAATAACCGCCGAAATTGGTCCTCCGAAAGGCATGGATCCAAATAGTATTTTGAAAAAAGTTGATTTGGTGAAAGGATCTGCTGATGCATTTAATATTACCGATAATCAGACCGGAGTTGTTCGTTTATCAAGCCTTGCCGGGTGCGTTTTATTGCTGTCTCGAGGTGTTGAACCGGTGATGCAGCTCACCTGTCGGGATAGGAATCGTATTGCGCTTCAGAGTGATATTCTTGGTGCTGCTGCACTTGGTGTGAAAAACGTTTTATGTTTGACTGGTGATCATCAGAAATTTGGTAATCATCCGCAGGCGAAAGGTGTTTTTGATCTTGATTCTGTGCAGTTGATTGAGATTGTTCATAGGATGTGTTCTGAGGGTATTTTTCAGAATGGTGAGCCAATCATTGCTGGGAAACCTGATTTGTTTATTGGTGGTGCTGCAAACCCGTTTTCTGATCCTTTTGAGCTCAGTATCAGTCATGTGGAAAAGAAGATTATTGCAGGTGTTGACTTCATTCAAACACAGAGTGTGTATAATCTCGATGGTTTTTATCGGTGGATGGATGAGGTTCGTTCTCGAGGTTTTGACAAGAAGGTATTTATTTTGGCTGGAGTGACGCCGTTGAAATCCGTAAAAATGACTGAACGTATGAAGTTTCATGTTCCTGGTGTTGATGTTCCTGATGAAGTGTATATACGGATGCAGCGTGCCGCTGATCCAAAACAGGAAGGTTTTTTAATTGCTCGTGAGACTCTTGAGCAGTTACGAAAGATACCGGGTGTCCATGGAGTACATATTACTGCGTTGTTTTGGGAGGAAGCCATTCCTCAGTTAGTTCGAGAAACGGGTTTTTTTCCAAGAATTTTGTAGGATCGATTAAGAAAACGTATTTTCTGTATTTTTTGTGTTTGTTATTTTGACGTTTTGTCATTCTTCCAGGTTATTTTTTTATAGTATTACTGGAGAAAGTAACATGTTAACAATAGTCACTATTTGGAGAAGAAGTGCAGCATATGAAGATCGACCCACGGTTGTTTATCATTGGGATGGCGCTTGTTATTTCAACGATGGTTGCTGCAACTCAATTTGCTCTCATAGATTTAGAATATCAGTATCAGATCATTCATCCGGTGATTCCTGACTATGGAATTCACTATATGGGATCTGACAATGCTTCTGATGGTATTCGTGTTCTTCGAGTTACCAATACGAGTGGGGTGCGTGTATTGAAAGTCGTTTTGGGGGCTTGGGGAGGGACGTATCAAGTTGCGTATACTGCTGCTGTTGGTATTGTCAACGAGGACAATCATTCGGTTGCTATAACCCATGTTGAGGTCCGATCACTGATTGAAAATCAACCGACCTATCTGAAAATATGGCTTCACGGGAATCGAACCTCGTATGCCGATAATACGACACATTCTTCAAGCATTCTTCTTTATGACAACGGAACTTGTTATACCAATCAAAACACGATTGCATGGGTTCTTGCACGAGGGGACAATAATGCAAGCACCATCTGTAGCAACTACACAACTCCCGCAGTCTCTACAATTCCCCTCCTCAAAGACGAACGTGCTGGTGTGCAGTATTCGTACTGTAACATCCAGGCAGTGAGTGGTTATTCTGATTTTGTTTGGGTGCAGATTGAGCTCGATGTTCCATATCAACCTGTAACCCATGAACAATTTTCTGGTTCAATCATCATTCATTACCAAAGTTTGACGTAATCCTATGTGTGTTGTTTTGCAGAACAATAGGTTTTTTATAATATGGATAACTATATATATTCGTTAAATTAAAATAATCCAGGTTTATACATGCTCTTTCTTTGCAGACGCTTGTATTAGTTCCGCAGTACAATTATCAAGGATATGTGCCTATGCTCGATGCTCTTGGAAAAATCATTGAAAAAAAACCATGGCTGGTTATTACGCTAACTATCATTATTACACTTGTTTTTGCAAGTTTTATTCCTTCATTAGAATTTAAAACCAATTTTAAGGATTTCGCTCCTGATAATGAATATGTCAGAGCAAACAACCGGATTTCGGAGTATTTTGGGATGAATAAACAGATACTATTTCTCATCGTGGAAAAACAACAAACAGAAAGTATCCTCTCATCTCAGGCATTACGGGATCAATATGTACTCATGCAGAAACTCAAGTTATCTCCGTATATCAATTCAAGTATCGGTATTCCTTTTTTTATTGATACGATCTGCCAGATGGAATTTAATACGACATTGGAAAATTGTTCTGATAGCCAAATTCAGACAGCAGTTTTTGATCTCTTTCAAAAGTATTCAAATCGTGAGTATCAGCTTTTTGAATCTCATGAACAAAATGTAGATCATCAATCATTAGGTGGTTTACAAAAAACATGGAACGACGCAGTCAATATACAAAATTGTTATATTCAAGAGACGAATGAAACCTTCTCATTTAGCTTTCAGGTTCGTTCACTTGATGAGTTTCCGTCACCTGTGAAACCAGTGATTCCTCGGACCTATTTCATGGAATGGTTTCTGGGATTTGAAAATAGTTTGTTGCCCCCAGAATATGCAATGAAATATCAGATTACCGTTCGTATTGAACCAGCGCATCATTCTTGGCAGATCGGAGATGGATTTATTTCAAACCTTCGCCAATATCTTTTACTCAAACGAAGTCATACCTTGAAACAGTATACCTTTTCTCCGTATCTTTGGCTCACGCCACCAGGACAATCAATTGCTTTTCCCGTTCTGCTTCAGTCAGCTCGAATTCATCTTGAAAAAGCAAGCAACCGAATTGTTCTTACCGTGAATCGTTCAGAGTTGAGTAACTTTGGCATTCCTCCAACCTTTGGTTCATTTATTCTTCCAGCGAAATTAACCAATTTTTCAGCAGGTGTTCGGTACTATCAAACACCAGTACTTCATCGACCAGGGACTCGTGTTGTACTTAATACGAGTGTTATTTTTAACCAGCTTGCATCGCTTTCTCAGAAACCCTTGAGGAGTGCGCTGCTTTCTCGTTTTCTTGAAAAAAATGGGATGAGTCTGGATGATCTAACACAAATGCTACAGTCGTCAGCTCCGGTATTTCCAAAAGCTGTGTCATTTAAAGATATACACAGGTTATGGACACCAGCATATCGCCTTCCTTCTGAAGGTGTATCCTCAACAGTTGTTCCTTTGATTCCACCATTTTTTGATGATCTTCGGGTTAATGCCCTCTCATTTATCTCAAAAGATTTTGCAGAAACCAAGAAGCCTCGTGCAAGTCTTATTATTGTATACCTGGATGCTCCCTCATCAGATTCAGAGACGATTGCTCAGATGAACTCTGAAATCCTTAGGTATCTTCGCACGCTTGATGATCAATTCAACTCGATATCGCTTCAAGCTACTGGTGAAGGATTGGTTTCAAGTGAGATTAATACGGTTGCTATGCAGTCAAATGGGATCATCGGTCCATCTATTTTTATTATCATTGTTTGTATCTTATTTTTAGCGTTTCGAAAACCATCGTACGTTGTTCTCCCGATTGTTGTCTTTGCATTCTCTTGTATCTGGCTTTTTGGGACAATGGCATTGCTTGGTATTTCGTTTAGTATCATTGCTGTTGCTTTGCTTCCTCTTAATATTGGTCTTGGTGTTGAGTATTCTGTAAATATTTTGCATAATTATAGGGTTGAGCTAGGTCGCGGTCGGACACCGCATGAAGCAATTCGTTTATCAATCAAAGAAGTTGGTCTTGCCATTGTTCTTGCCTGGTTTACCACGTTTGTTGCATTTTTATCATTTCTTACGGCAACACTTCCACCGATTCGTGATTTTGGAATCTTTCTTGCTCTTGGGATTACGTATACATTTGTAATTACGATGACGTTTATGACTGCAGTTCGATTCCTTCTCGATAGAAATAAAACGATTTCACCGAAGAATCATAG
Source organism: Candidatus Thermoplasmatota archaeon (assembly GCA_038884455.1). Classification (NCBI taxonomy): domain Archaea; kingdom Methanobacteriati; phylum Thermoplasmatota; species Thermoplasmatota archaeon. The sequence continues at coordinate 5,373 of JAWABU010000054.1, forward strand.
AACATCGATTTTTTCGATGAAAAATAGTCTTGGTCGACTTGCAAAGATATTACTTCGATATGACAAGATTGTTTTTCTTGTCACGATCGTGTTATGTATAAGTATGGTTACTGCTGTTTCTCAGTTAAAAACAGGTTTTAGTATTAATCAATTTGTGCCAAAGGACACTCCAGCATTACAACGCTTTGAACAGATCAGCGCTGATTTCCCGTTTTCAAGTCAAGATCAAGAATATGTTTTGCTCGAAGGTAATATAGCATCTGTTGATGTTCTCAAAGGACTTTCAGTAATTCATGCAAACATGGAAAATGATCGTTTTGTTGCACGGAAATCAGATGGGCGGGCAAAAACAGAAAGTATCTATACTGTGGTTCGTCAAGCAGTTATCAATAATCAATCGTTGATTTCAGAGTTTCATATTGATGAAAAAACAGGAATTCCGAGGACGAATGACGATGTCTATCGGCTGTATACCTACCTCTATTCTGATGTCGAATATAGCTCTTTGGTTCGACCTGTGCTGTATCAAAACAACAGTACGTTTTCAGCAGCAATCATTCGCGTCTATACTGATCTTCAATCAAACACCACTGATATGACGACTGATTTCGAGGTGTTAAAGTCAGAGTTGTATGATGATCTTGTCAGCATTAAGGATATTACGATCAGTGTCACAGGGAATCTTCTTATAACACTAACGATTATGAAAAACATGACGGAGAGTCAGATTTTATCCACGGGTGTTTGTTTCATCTTTGCAGCATTGATTCTTAGTGTGTTGTTCAGAAATCCGTTGCTTGGATTGATTGCAATGATTCCTGTGACGATGTCGATTGTATGGGTTCTTGGTACGATGTACTTCTTAGGGTATACGTTAAATATTATGACGATCATGGTTACAAGTCTTACCATCGGAGTTGGAATTGATTATGCTTGTTATATTACCGAGCGGTTCAAACTTATTGCTGATAAAACTGGGGATGTTTCAAGAGCTGTAGTTGAAACTATTTCTCATACTGGGAATGCTATTTTTATTGCTGCATTAAGTTCGATGTTTGGCTTTGGAATCCTGATGTTTGCTCCGATTCCTCCTCAGCAACAGTTTGGTTTGGTCACTGCGATTACCCTCGTGTATGCGTTTCTGACGTCAATTTTAGTGTTACCACTGGTGCTTGCTCGATGGGCAAAATGGAGGAAAAACAGAAAAGGATATATTATTCACCCAGGTCAACCAAAAGGACTTGATGGTATTCGAGATGATGTTGAATATCCTGGAGAACAGTAAACTTTCTAAAGTGGTGTATCATACCGGTGTAGGGGTTGTCTTATTCCTCAAAGTAAAAGTAAAAAAATTTTAGTTACCGGTGCATCAGGTCAGATCGGCTCAGAGTTAACGATTCTTCTTCGGAAAAAATATGGTAAAGATAATGTTGTTGCTGCTGATATTAAAATGCCAATCAATGAGGCACTGACGCGATCAGGTCCTTGTGAATTTATTGATGTTACAAAACGGGAGACAATCGAACGGCTCACTGAGAAGTATGATATTGATACGATTTATCATATGGCTGCGATTCTTTCAGCAGTCGGTGAACAAAAACCGATGCTCTGTTGGGATGTTAATATTAACGGTTTATATAATATTCTTGAAATTGCCCGTGAACGAAAAATGATTCGTGTATTTGTTCCGAGTTCTATAGCGGTTTTTGGTCCTGAGACACCGCGGATCAATACTCCTCAGGAAACAGTACTACGACCAAAGACGATGTATGGGTTGACGAAGGTTGCTGGTGAACTTCTTGGTGAGTACTATTTCCGGCGATTTGGTCTTGATGTTCGCGGTGTTCGATATCCTGGTATTATCAGTAGTGAAACACCTCCTGGAGGAGGAACAACCGACTACGCGGTTGCTATCTTTTATGAAGCGATCAGACATAAGCGATATACTTGTTTTGTGACTAAAGAAACAAGGTTACCGATGATGTATATGCCTGATTGTCTGAAGGCAACCTTGGATCTGATGGATGCAGATCTTAAAAAACTCAAGCATCATACCGATTTTAATCTTGCATCGATGAGTTTTTCTGCTGGTGAACTTGCAGATGAGATCAAAAAACACATCCCTGAGTTTCACTGTGAATATAAACCTGATTTCAGGCAGGCGATTGCTGATTCTTGGCCTGAAACTATTGATGATAGCGCTGCTCGGCAGGAGTGGGGTTGGAAACCACAGTATAATCTTGCGAAAATGACCAAAGATATGCTTGAAAAACTACAAGAACGATTGAACGAAGGAAAATTTATTCACCATCTCTAGGCACAAAAATCTGATTAGAAAGTTTTATCTTCTCGCGCTAGTTATCCTTTTTTAGGAGAAGGTGGTTTCCGATTATGGTTGAATATGAGGTGGTTCAAAATTCTATGGGTAAGACAATCGACTCGATTCGAGGTTTATTAGGTTCTGAAGCTGATTATCTGTTAAACTATACTTGTCAGAAGATTCCAAAGGATCGTTTACATCTTCCAAGTCCTGATTTTGTCGATAAAATTTTTGTTGATTCGGATCGGCCAACACAGGTGTTACGGAATTTAAAATCGATTTTTTACCATGGTCGTCTTGCTGGGACAGGGTATCTCTCGATTCTTCCAGTTGATCAGGGGATAGAACATTCAGCTGCTGCATCATTTTCCCCGAATCCGATGTATTTTGACCCTGAAAATATTGTAAAACTTGCAATTGAAGGTGGATGTAATGCGGTTGCATCAACGCTTGGTGTTCTTGGCGCAGTTTCTCGAAGGTATGCGCATAAGATTCCATTTATTGTCAAGATTAACCATAACGAATTGCTGACGTACCCAAATAAGTTTGATCAGATCATGTTTGCTGATGTTGATCAGGCCTGGGAGATGGGTGCAGCAGGGATTGGTTGTACGATTTATTTCGGGTCGCATGAGTCAACACGGCAGATTCAAGAGGTGAGTCAAGCGTTTAAGTATGCGCATGAGCTCGGTATGGCTACGATTCTGTGGTGTTATCTGAGGAATAGTAGTTTTAAGGTTGAAGGGAAGGATTACCATGAAGCCGCAGATTTAACTGGGCAAGCGAATCATCTTGGGGTTACGATCGAAGCTGATATTGTAAAACAGAAACTTCCGACCTCGAACGGCGGATACATAGCGCTGAACAAAGGTGGTGTGAAATATGGTAAGATAGATCAGCGAGCATATACTGATCTTGTAACTGATCACCCGATCGATCTCACGAGATATCAGATCGCAAATTGTTATATGGGTCGTGTTGGTTTGATTAATTCAGGTGGTGCCTCAGGTGAGAATGATGTTGCACAAGCAGTTCGTACCGCAGTAATTAACAAGCGTGCTGGGGGTATGGGTCTGATTTCTGGACGAAAAGCGTTTCAGAAACCATTTGATGATGGTGTAAAACTCTTGCATGCAATTCAAGATGTGTATCTGTGTAAAGAGGTAACAATCGCATAATTTTTCTTCAATTATTCTAGTTTTTGTATCGGTTTTTTACTTGGAATCGAGTGGTATCCATTGTTTTTTTGTTATTTTTTCCCGATTTTTAGTGCTTGTTAGGCATTTTTTTTTATTTTTCGAGCAATATTTATATTCTGTTGTCTGATTTCTTTGTTGTAGAATTGTAGGAATAAAGAGTTGGGATGCGTTCGATGAGGTTGCAGAAACGTTTGTTAGTTCTTGGTATAGCACTTGTTATTTTGAGTACGGTTATGGCGACGCAGTATGCAACATCTCGGGTTGGGTATGAATATAGTATTGGACATCCAAGTAATGCTGATATTCGTTTTGTAGCATGTGATAACTCAACTGATAATATTACGGTATTGCGTCTTGCAGGAAGCAATGGGAC
>JAWABU010000055.1 GCA_038884455.1 Candidatus Thermoplasmatota archaeon
ATGGTTTTGTTGAAAAAATCTGTAAAAAAGCTTGTTGAATTATGATTTTTTCTGTTTGCTGTGCGTGATTCTCACAGCAAAATGAGACGTTATGCTGAATTTATGGATTCATTTCGGGATGTAGCCATCAACAAGCAAATCTTTATATAACTTGAAAAGATGCAACAATAAAGCAAAAAGGATGCACATACAGTATTTGCGTTTTTTTTGTTGAAAAATAAGAGAAGGTAAAAAAATGAAAGTGGTGAAACAGGGAGATAAGGTTAGTATTGTTTGTGAAGCAAAACTTGAAACAGGAGAACAATGTTTTGAAAATAACGCTGGAAATACCCTTGAAATTGTTGTTGGTGAAGGAAAATTCTTTCCAAGTTTGGAGAGTAGTTTAAAAGATATGAAAGAAGGAGAAACAAAAACAATTACTCTTGATCCGGCAGAAACTTTTGGATCATATCGAGATGATCTCATCATGGACGTGCCAAAAACATATTTTCAAAACGCATCAAATATTGGAATCGGTGCACGGATCAAAGTTGATGCACCGTCAGGAAAAACATACTATGCTACTGTAATTAAACTGACCGATGAGAATATCACGTTAGATTTCAACCATCCTTTTGCTGGTAAAAAAATTATTATCACTTTCACAGTTATCTCAATTCAATAATCAATGACCCTCAAGTTCATATCACTACCGAATCCCAAATCAACAGAGTCTTTTAACAGACTCAATAACTGAAACAAGATCCTTAGTAATATCTGAAGTTGTGTAATATCGTACTTGCCAATCATCTTGTCTAAGGACAGTATCGATGATATTACTTCGTGGATTTTTATCGATCCAAATCACATATTTTTGATTTCCTGTAAACAAAACAAAGTCAACTGTATATATATGATTATTCGACAAATGAACATGATACCTTGGGACGAGGCGCAATCCGTTTTTTCTTGCAGCGTCATAAAACACTTCTTCAACTGAAGAGGAAAAGGTTATTGAAGTTTCTTGCTGTACGTCGTGTACATAATCTGCAAGTTCTTTCAGAATGCCTTTGGTTTGTTGACACATCTTTTGATCGCCAACTATGATGAGTAAACTTTTAGCCCGTGAAATGGCAACGTTGATAAGCTGCCGCGTCGTTTCTATCCATTGTAGTGTACCAGGGTACGCACCGGTTGATATGGCAGGAGAAAAAATTATAATATCTTTTTCATCACCTTGAAATCGATGTGCTGTACCAACAGTTATTGGCATCGAATATTTTATCTGCAACAGTTTTAATTTTTCTTCAATAAGTTCCATTTGAGCTCGAAATAGTGTTACGACCCCAATTGAAACCTGTTTTCCACTGTGTTTATCTTGTAACCGCTGAAGAAGATCGATGACAGCGTCGATTTCTTCAAGATTATAAGAGCTATACGATCTAATAGTATTTCCAGGAGTGTCAGTCCAAAGTACACCATGGATATGATAATCAGTGGTGATAAGAGAATCATGGTTTGTATGAATCGCTAACTTTTGTTGATAGAAATAATTGTTTGAAAACGTAATAATATCACGATGACATCGATAGTGCTCATTGAGAAGAATAGGAGATTGACCTCGAAACAAAGCTAATTTTTCTGCTAGATCATAGAGAGAACACTGAGTATAGGAGACATAATTATATATTGAGTTGATATGATGCTGAGAAGCAAGATTTTCATCAAAAGAACTAGTCAACAACGATATATGACGAAGTTGTTGAGGATCACCTATGATAACTGCCTGTTTTGCTCTAAATAATAGGGGTATCGCCGAAACAATATCACATTGTGATGCTTCATCGATGATTACAAGATCAAAAAGATTATTATGGAAAGGTATACTATTTTTGACAGAAAGATTGGTTGTGATCCAAACTGGAAGAAATGGTAATATTTGAACAAAATTTCTTTTCCATTGTACATCAAGCTTTTTCCAGATTTTTAGATCAGGGATGTACTTCTGAAGTTCGGCCCCTGTTTCAAAAAATTTTTGAAGTGCATCCCTATCGTCGAATCCTGTTAAATGTATTTTTGAAATCCAAGTATGTTCGAAAAGAAGACGAGACTGCTGTATCTTCTTTTGTTGTAATTCAAAAATCTGTCTTCTGAGATTTTCAGCAGGCGGTAATTTCTTAAGTTTTTTGTTGAGTTGATCAATTTTGTTTTGAAAAAGTATACTTTGATAAATTGCTCGAAGCCATTCAAACAATTCTTCCTGCTTGATCGCTTTGTTTTGTAATTTGGAAACGATGACTTCTTGAAGTGATCGAGAAAAATATACATGCAGCTCGTTGAGTAAAATATTATTTTTATACGAAAACAATTTTGAAAACAAATTTCCAAATTTGTATAGCCCTGTGGAGGTACGTTTTTGGACAATCTTCAGTAATAATTTGTGAAAGGAACTATTGTTTAGATTTTGCTGGATCTCTTGATAATATAAGGAAACAATATATTCTGGAACATTTTTCAATTGCAGATTAATATCTGATTGCATTTTGTCAATATTTTTATTTATTTCAATCATAGTATTGAGTTGTTCTTGTAAGCATCTTATTTTCCCAACAATGTTACGAAATTCATGAGTTATTTCTGAAATATCTATTTTTAAGATAGACGAGGGCACCTCTTGAAACATATCAGAAATATCGATTCTTGTTTGCTGACGGTGCTGCTCAGCACCCATTCGCATAATGACTGGCAAACGAATCAAAGGTCTGAGTTTTTCAGTGATAACATCAACGGCTTTGTTGTTTTTACTAGCAAAGAGAACTTTTTTTCCTGACCATACTGCATTTGCTATGATATTCAGAACAACTTGAGATTTTCCGGTTCCTGGAGGGCCAGTTATAACAGTAAAAGGTTGTGTTAAAGCTGCAGATACTGCTTGTTCTTGTGAAGGATTTAATGGATATATTTCAAGTAAATCGTCATGATTTATCTGACAAGGTCCTCGGTTTTCCAATGGATTAATAAGGACATTGAGTATACTATCTTCACATTTCGAAAAAGGAATATTTTTGAGTCTTTGGAGTTCGATGAGAAGACTGTGGGTAAAATTGGTTTTCTCAATATAAAAAAGTATACCCTTGGTTAGAACATTTATTTTCTGTTTTTGGACAGAATTATGAAAAACCGATTGCACAGAGGATGTAAATTTCTCCAATATTTGTGTAACTGTTTTGTATGGATCTGTAGGATCAAACACAGTTCGTATTTCATTTATTTCCTCGATTTCAAGACCGCAGCGGAAAAGTATCGAAAAATTAAACTCAATCTGTTTTAAATCAGGATACAACTCAAAGGTTGTCCCCTTTTTTTCCCATGAGAGAGGGATCATGATTAACGGATATATATTTTCTTTAGTATCATCGAAAACAGGAAAACTGAAACACAGTTTTTTATGCGATGTTTTTGTCGGATTTGTTACTAAAAATTGCTCAAGGGCTCCAGAATGCGATAAAGGAACTTGAACTGCAGTTTCACAGGAAAGTAACTCGTAAGTTAACGGCAGTGAAACAAATTGTTTTCCTTCTTTTGATTTTGGTAAAACGACCGATAACAATTGTTCTTGTTGGATACACTCAATATAATACGAAAGGAGAGACAAAAAATCATGTGCACTCATGTGTTTCTTCATATGAACAAATGATATGTATAATACAACAACAGGAAAAAATTTAATGTTCTCAGCGATGATCTTTTATCGTTCTTAGCATTTCTTTACCAAAATCAGTAATTCCATACAATCGGATACTTCCATTTCCACAATTTTTTTCTTCGATGATGTTTAAATAAAGAAGTGACTCTTCTTCTTTATATCGAGTATCCATTCCTCGTATGGCACCGATAACATTCGATGGCGTTGTCCGAACATGATATGCTATCTCTGAGGTGTAACTGTAACTAGGACTAATATCAAAGAGATACTCGGCAATTTTCTTTCGAACATTACTTCTCCGTAATGCACGAATTGCTAACGGACGGATTAATTCTGGTGAAACTAATTGTTTATTTTCTTTTGACATCCCATTTTCCATTCTATCGATAACAGGATGTACTACATTGTTAATAAATGATTTTCTCCTGTAGATAATCTGCTATGTTCCCAGGTATATCGTCAGGTACATATTCAAAAGCAGGTATATGCAGCCGCGTATGCACATGTATATACGTATTTTTTGGTGGAACGAATACTTTAAATGAGCTTCACCTTTGCCGAATGCAAAGTATGAATAATAACATGATTGGTAGTCAGCAAAAAAATGTTCTTCATAGCTATTTCTATATTATTATCATCCTTCCAATTATTTTTTGGGCATGTGCTTTTCCGTTTATTAAAATTGGTTTACAATATTTATCCCCAATCAATTTGACCATCATGCGGCTTTTTTTTGTTTGCATCATTTTTTTATTTATGATGATTATTAAACCAAGATGTTTTTCAAAAATAGATATAGTTGACATTCCAAGGTTTTTCCTCCTTGGTTTTTTTGGGGTGGTCGTTTATCATCTTGGATTAAACTACGGGGAAACTTTGATTTCCGCTAGTGCCGCAAGTCTGATAATTGCCACAATTCCAATTTTTGTTGTAATGTTTGCTGCACTATTTCTTAAGGAAAACATTTCATTTAAACTTCTCAGTGGTATTCTCTTTTCTTTAAGTGGTGTTATTATTATTTCATTATTTGGTACCGCAGATGCATCTCTAGAAATCAACTACGTTCTTGCTGCTGGTGCTGTTTTAGTTGCTGCAGTTGTTGGAGCAGGATATACAATCGGAGGGAAAAAACTCCTCGCCAGATATTCTGCATTGTCATTAACAGCATATGTATTTTTATTTGGCTTTCTTGGATTAATTCCCTTAGTAAGTACATCGTTAATTGATGAAATAAGTATCATGCCTCTAGCTGGATGGGGGGTAGTTCTTTTTTTAGCACTTTTTCCGACCGTAATCGGATATGTTTTATGGTACATCGCTTTAGATATGAAAACTGCATCAGAAATCAGTGTTTTTTTATATTTTACTCCTGTGGTATCAACAATGATCAGCGCATTATTTTTTAATGAACAAATAACCATGCTGTTTTTAGTGGGTGGATTTCTAGTTTTATTTGGTTTATATATCGTCAATACAAGTACCCGAAAAAAAACATAACAGTATCTTTTTTAATATACGACAAATTACCTCACTGCAAATATGATTATTGTTGAGAATTTATATAAACGATACGGGAAAATACTTGCGTTGAACAATATCTCGTGTAGATTTGATGACCAACAAGTCACTGCTATTATGGGAGAAAATGGAGCAGGAAAGAGTACTCTGTTAAAAATTTGCGCAAATATACTCCCATTTGACCAAGGTTCAATCTACGTTGATTCATATTCGATTGTAACTGATTCGATTAAGGCACGAGAAAACCTCGGATATCTCCCTGAAATACCAGAACTCTACGATCGTATTACCGGTCGGGAGTTTTTATTTTACATTGCATCGTTACGAAGGTTACAAAATGCACAACAGATCATTACCAATTTATCTGAATTAATTGGAATAGCTGATCATTTGGATTTTGAACTAGGTGGATATTCAAAAGGCATGAAACAGAAAATTTCTTTGATTACAGCGATAATGCATAATCCGAAAAATCTGCTCCTTGATGAACCTGTTTACGGACTTGATCCGTCAACATCAAAGACAATCGAAGAATTTATTCAAAAAAGAAAAGGAACAACGGTAATCGCAACACATTCAACCCAACTCGTCGAACAAACGTCTGATACTGTATATATGCTTATGCATGGTCGTATTGTTCTTGCAGGTACAACCGCAAAAATTCTCGAGCAGTATGGTAGCATCGAGAATGCATATTTTGCATGTAAAGAGGAAAAAAATGTTCGAAACAACACAGTTATTAATCTGCAACAACGTTCGTAACGTCATCAGAAATATCCGCTCCTCTCCATTTTTATATCTGTTCTTTTTTTTTATGATGGTTGGTTCAATTGTTTTGTTCGCCGTGTTGACCTTCTTTATTGTAAAAACAAGAGTTCTAGTACGCATTGAAGAAGTTTTTTTTGCACTTTTTTTTATTTTCTTTATCAAATCAGCGGCTGATATGTATACATATTTTATCAAAGCACATAATGTTGCTTATGCGTTATCAACATCTTCGAAACAAGGACATATAGTTGGTGAAATCTTTCTAGCAATATTAAGTACAAATTTTTTTATTTGGATAAGCCTTTCATTATTGTACCTTCTAGTTCTTCGCATGTTAGGTATCAACATTATGTACCCTCAAGAGTATGTATTTTTCTGCATAGGTATCTTTTTAGCAACAATGATGGGATCAATGATGGTTCTTCAATTCTATTCACCGTACCGTGAGCGTTTAGTATTACTTGGAATTGTATTATTACATTACTGGATTTCACAAAATTTTCTTGCAATCAGTATAACAACACCTGGTGTATTACTCTATTTTCTTTGGACGCTCCGCCGATCACAAGATTCATATCTGTTTGTTCCAAGAAAAGATCGAATAAAAGAACAATCACAAGCACGTATCCGTTCAGTTGTTTCTTCGTTATGTCATCGAGAATTAACTATACTCTGGCGTGAACGTTTACTTGCAAGTTTTGTGCTAGCATCTATTTCAACCGGTGTCTTTTCAGGATATCTCTCGATATATGGAACCGATATTTTTATACCCGAAGAGCTTCAAAAAATTACCGGAAATATACTTCCACTAATGTTCGTCTTTCTTGGTGTGTACATCATGGTAATTTATACTTCAGTTTTCCCTGCTTTAAATCTCTTTTTAACCGAGGAGAAAACGATGTGGATCCTTCGGCATCTTCCACTAGAAAATAAGGCTATTGTTTATGGAAAGGTTTTAACAATGGCTGTTTGTTATATCGCCTCGATTCCATTTCTTGCGTATATTTCTCTTTTTATCGGAATACATCATATTATCTTGTTATGTTGGCTTTTTTCTTTTTCATATATTATGGGTGTTGCTATTTCTGTGCCCCTCGGTGTAAAATTTGTCGGAAAAAAATCAGATATTCTTCTGTTATATTGTGTTTCTTTACTTATCTTTAGTATTATGCTTGTCGCTGCGTCTGCAGGATATTTTTTACAAAAAAAACCAATCGCTTCAATATCTTTTTATATCCTTACTGTTGCTATTGCCAGTGTACTCCTTCTGTTTTCACTAAGATTTTCATCAAAAATTCTACAGCAAGGAAACGAAATAAAAAGATACCAAGAGCCTTTGAGGAAAAAATCGCTTTTATTGAAAGGTTAATTGGTTAATGCCGATATTATCATCGTATTTTCTAATAACTTGTGCATCGATAATTTCTATAGTAAGTTCACAAGTTGCACTGACAATAGCTGACGTGAGATGGCCACCAAAGGATTCGTGTTTGGCGTTACAAATGTTAATATGAATATGGAGGTATATCTCTCCGTTCATCGTTGAGATATTTCCCATAAGTGGTATAATTTCATAATCTCCCGTAAATTCCTGCGTTTGGTATTTTTTAGTTTTTAGATTTAAAAGCCCCATATGAACCTTGTTTGTAGCACCAATACCATAGATGGTACCACATCTGATGTTGAGTTCTTTACAGATCTGCCGAAGGTTTTCGATGATTTCTTCACCAGAATCAAGACGGATGAGCACTTTTTGTCCAATTTGTTTGTAATTCATGAGTAGTGAAAAACAACACAAGGATATATAAAGATTTATTCTCTATCCTTTTACAAAATGTTTTAATAGGAAATTCTATTGTCTTGTCCGTTTACAAATCTGTTGATGTGCCGTCCTAGCTCAGTCCGGTGGAGCATTCGGCTGTTAACCGAACGGTCGCCGGTTCAAATCCGGCGGACGGCGTTGTACAAAAAGTACGTAATGTAAAAAAATATGGTTCGCAAAAAATAGAGGTAGATACCCTTTCCTGGAGATGAGAACCTCGAGGAAATAGACCTCTTGCGAAATAGCAATTTTTAACCCCTAGCATATATATTCTACATCGGATGGGATGTAGAGATGCTGACCTATGAAAAATTATCAAGAAAGCCCGGGATGTTCCACACATTCACCG
>JAWABU010000056.1 GCA_038884455.1 Candidatus Thermoplasmatota archaeon
GCTGAAATCGGCGGTGAAATTGCGGTTCACATGGTTCGCAACTGTTGGATTAATCTTTTTCTTTGCGCGTCCCATCCAATGAAAAAATGAATGTTTCTTCCTTAATTATCTATTTCGGGATGAAGCCTCTTTTTTGGTGTCAACTTAAGGAAACACTCTTTTAATTGAGCAACTCCTGCAACTCCATATAAGCAAACAGAGGGAGGCGTATGCTCGAGACTGTCAACTTAAAGCGTTTCAGTAGTTCGTCAATAGGAGAAAAAGAGAAAACTTACACGATATTCAAAAACATAGAAAAAACTCACTTACAGAGAGACGTGTGATAACAATAAGTTCTCTAACTCAGATTCTTGTTATAACATTTTTTATCTTTCATCGGTCTAGGCAATAAGAGTTTTTATTCTATTCTTGACGAAAAGGATTTCCATCGCCATCTGGAGATCATCAACCTCATCAAGATAGGTTCCATCATTTACGATATTCATCGTTTTAACACCACCATCTATATGTTATACTTTGTAATTAATAATATATAAAAGTATCGTGATATTCTACCAGATACACCACTTTTACAACGCTACCAGTCAAACGACGAGTAACCTTCATTACTTCGAGAAAGTAACTTCCAAGTAAGAAACATTAAATAAATCATTTTTCATTTCCACACTCGATACTTCTATGGACATCGAAACCTACAACTATACGACTATTGAAAAAAAATGGCAAGAATATTGGTATACCAACCATATAAACACAACAAGTATAACAAATCAAAAAAAATTTTTCATCCATTTTGCATACCCTGGAGTATCAGGATACCTTCACGTCGGCCACATGCGAGGTTTCACCTATTGTGACATTATTGCTCGATACAAAAAAATGACCGGTCACGATATCTTATTTCCTGCAGGATTTCATGCTTCAGGAATACCATCCATAGCATTTGCTAAAAAAGTAGAACGAAACGATCCAGACACTATCGCAATACTGAAAAAAAATAATCTTGCTCCTCCTCAGATAGAGAAACTAAAAGACCCTCATGAAGTTGTAAAATATTTTAGTACTGTCTACATTGAAGACTACTGGAAACGATTCGGTTTTCTCATCGATTATACAAGAACCATGACAACCATCTCGCCAGGATACAAAAGATTCATACAATGGCAATTCCATAAACTCAACGAAAAAAAACTCCTCATTCAAAAACCGCATTACGCCCCTTTCTGTCCGAATTGCGGACCTGTTGCGGTGGACAAATCAGAAACCGATGTATCTAAGGGAGGATCTGCTGAGATCCTCGAATTTACCATCATCAAATTCCGACTTGCTGATGGGACAATACTTCCTGCTGCAACACTTAGACCTGAAACCATTTTTGGCGTTACGAACATGTGGATCAACCCTGATGTTGTTTATCAAAAGGTAAAAATTCATGATGAAATTTGGATTTGCTCTCAAGACTGCATCGAAAAACTCATGAACCAATACGATGCTGTAGAACCCCTTCCGGAAAAAATCCCTGGAAAAAACCTGCTGCATGCAACCTGTACCATTCCAATGGTTGAACGGGCGGTTCCAATCCTCCCTGGAATTTTTGCAGATCCTCACATTGCTACAGGTATTGTCATGTCAGTACCAGCACATGCACCGTATGACTGGATTGCCTTGGTTGAGTCAGGAGAATCAATACCAGCAATCAAAATTATCGATGTTGATGGATTTGGCGACAACCCAGCAAAAGAGGCTTGTGAACAGCTGGGTATCATCAGCCAAACACAAACTGAAAAACTCGACGAAGCCACTGATCTTGTCTATAAAAAAGAATTCCATACCGGCGTTCTCAATGAAAAATGTCCTCCTTACCAAGGCCTACGGATATCAAACGTTAAGGACACAGTTATTGCCGATTTGATCGATAAAAATGTCGCTACAATCATGCGCGAATTTTCAGAAGAAGTACTCTGTCGATGTGCGAAAAGAGTCGTTATCAAACAGATACCGGATCAATGGTTTATCAAATATAGTGACGTTGTCTTGACGGAGGAGTCAAAAAAATATGCAGCAACCATGCAGATCTATCCTTCTGAGTATTATGATGAACTTCCAAAAATCCTCGATTGGTTTGGTGACCGCGCTGTTATCAGAAAAGGAAACTGGCTTGGAACAGAATTTCCATTTAAAAAAGGATGGATCATCGAACCGATTTCTGATTCAACACTTTATCCTGCTTACTATGTGATAGCTCCATATGTCAACGCTGAAAAAATAACCGCAGAGGAGATGACGCCTGCATTTTTTGATTACGTATTTCTTGGACTTGGTAAACCAAAAAATCAGATATGGAAACAAATCAAACAGGATTTTGACTATTTTTATCCAGTCGACATCAATCTAGGTGGAAAGGAACATAAAACTGTTCATTTTCCCGTCTATATTATGAACCATGTTGCTATCATGCCTGAACACAAACGACCACAAGGATTATTTGTTCACTGGTGGGTCACCCAAAAAGGGAAAGAAAAAATCAGTAAAAGCAAAGGAGGCGCAGAACCAATCCTTGAAGCGGCAACCGCCTATGGTGTTGATGCCATGCGTTTGTATTATGCGCATGTGGGATCTCCCTTTGTTGACATCGAATGGGATCCTGACACTGTTTTGAAATATAAAAACCGAATACAAATGATATATCGGCAGGTCATGTCTCTCTTGTCAGAAAAGCACTGTCGTCACACTTCTTTGCAACAGGACATTGACCACTGGTTGCTTAGTATATTCCAGCGACGTCTCTCTGCCATATTGAATGCTTTTGAAACCTATGATCTTCGTGTTGCGTCAAATGAAATCTTCTTTGAATGTTACAAAGATCTCCAGTGGTATCTAAAACGAGGAGGAGATCATCAAAAAACGTTATCACAGTTTCTCGAAACTTGGATTATTCTTATGACTCCAATTACACCACATCTTGCTGAGGAACTCTGGGAAAAAATGGGGAACCAACCATGCGTCTCAGAGCATCTCTATCCATCTGTGGACACATCACTTATTTCTGAGATATATGAAACAGGAGAATATTTACTCACGTCAATCTTAGAAGATATCGGCCAGATCATGAAAGTAACGCAGATAACTCCTCAAAAGATACTACTCTATACAACTCCAGTCTGGAAAACCAAATATCTTCGAAAGGCGCTTCATCATCTTCAAGAAAAAACTTTTGATCCAGGTACTCTCATCAAAGAAGCCCTTTCCGATCCTTTGTTGCAACCACATGCGAAACAGGTATCTCAATACCTTGGAAAACTCGCAAGCGATCTAAAGAAATTCAATGATGATGACCGAAGGCGACATCTCAGTGGGCTTGATGAATTTCAGTATCTCAAAACCACGCAGCCATTTCTCGAGCGTTTCTTCGCATGCAGATTTGAAATCTATCAAGCTGATGATCCCGACAAAAATGATCCCATGGATAAAGCACGGTATGCTGCTCCGCTCAAACCAGCGATTGTCCTCCAATAACCATGATACTCTTTTTTTTGTTTTGTTAATTCTTTTTTCGCAGAGATATACTTACAACACTGAGAATAATAAGGAATGTGATAATCAAAGCAACCAGTATTAGAACAATATCTTCAGGGAATATATGAACCCCAGTACTGAACACTTTTGATTCAGCGACATTTCCTGCCATATCCTCAGCACGGATATAGAACTGGTAATACCCATTTCCTTCCTGTGCTAAAAAATTCCAGAGGAATGGTTCACGTTGTAATGAGTCACCAAATAATTTCCACGGTTTATTCTCAAAATTGTTATCATCTGAATATCGATAGAAAAGTTGTACTTGTTTTACCCCACTTCCAAGATCAGATGCGATAGCTCTAATTGTAAAATTCTTCGAGGGATTCCACTGGAAATCAAGATTTGGAATATCGATGTCAACCAGGGGTTCTTTCGAATCTCGGACAAGTTTTAACGCTTCAGATTCATTTTCAATATATCGAACATTATTCAAGGTGTCGTTTATCCGGAAAAACAGATAGCAGGGGACATCTTCATTGATCATATTCCAAAACTCTGTTTTCAGCGTCCACGGCGAAACGTATCGAAGCGCATAAACCTTTTCAGCAATCAACGTCCATGAAGATTCAAAGTATGGTCGATACCAAATCGAATGAAGTTGAAAATCATCTTTAAACTCAACGGTGATTTGTGGAAGTTCACTGAATGAGTATTCACTATCAAATATTGGTTTCTCCGGGGGAATATTATCAAAAATAATAACTGTAGTACTCCGATTCACGAGATCCTCACTATTTCCTGCTTTGTCGGTCGCTCGGCATGCGAGTTCATAGTATCCACCACCTTCAATCGTAGTGATATTCCACTGAGGTTTTGTGGTGTTTACCACAGATCCAAATGATTTCCATGATCCCGAGAATGTTTTTGTCTTTGAAAAACGATACAATAACTCAACGCGAACAATTCCACTGCTTGGGGCAGGATCACTAACTGTGGCATTCACAAAAACTTTTGACATGTTGAACCGCGAGTTATTCAAGCGAGGATTCAATCGAGACGTCGGTTTTTGAATATCTTGTTTAAATGAGATTGTATTGCTTTTACCAAGATTACCTGCGAGGTCATAAATCGAAAAAGAGATGCTTTTTATCGAGGAGATATTTCTGCTAAAATCAAGCATGCTAATATTTGCTGTTAGCGTTGCAAATTGAGAACCATTCACCCCCGTACACTGTGCTCGAACAGTTTTTGAATACACTGTTGTATCACCAGTTAATGTATAGCCGAGGGTATACGTTGCAGAGGTCACCACGAGACCTGTAGTATTATCCCAGACAGGGATTGTACATGTTGGAGTTTGAGTGTTAATCCAGCCGTTTGGATCTGGTGTGAAGGCTCTATGGTTGAACGATGGCGGGTTTGCATCGGTTTGGAAGGTAATGTTCCATTTTAAAAGCTTTGGATTAACAGTTATATTCTCTGCTGAGAGATCGGCGCGTAATCGAAGTACACGATCAAGGGTCCTATTCTCCAACGTAATTCCACTTCGATTATACAACGGTTTGATGACATTGCTATTGCTATCAAGAAGGCTAAAGGTAATCGAACTTGTACTGTTCCTTGGAATATCATACACTGCATAGAAATTTTTCCACCAATAGTTTTTCGGTAGATAAATCGGATTCGAGATAACATATCCAGAGATTTGCGTAGTTGGATTTTGATATGACCCAAGGGCGTATAAAACACCGTTGCTATCACCAAAAAACACAAGACCATTTGAAATAATCGATGAAGTACAGATTGGTACTTCTACAAAATCTGGTTGAAACGTTATAAATGGAGGATACATGTTTTCCCCGTTGTTTGTTTTAATGCAAAACAGTTTCCCTTCAGGTGTACCAATATAAAGAACATCATCAGCGATTGCTGGAGACGAGCTCAGAACCGTTGTTTGTGTCAAAGGAATCGTATAAATTTGTCGTGACCATCGTTCAGTCCCATCACTCACATTTAGAGCATACAGCATTCCGTTTGGTGCTGCTGCATAGATAACATCATCAACCACAGCTGGTGTTGAATCTGCTAGGGCAACGCCGGGTTTCAGTGCGATGCTTAAGGTTTGTGACCAGAGTTTCTTTCCATCGGACAAAGACAATGCAGTGAGTGTGGTTGTAAATCCTTTTGAACCAATGATAAACACTTTATCGTCGTAAATTACAGGGGATGCTCGGTTAACTGAACCAACTGACTGATTCCAGATTGCTTTACCACTGTTAATATCAACAGCAAAAATACTATCTCCTTTTTCATATGCACAGGCAACAATGACCATATCATCTGCGACCGCGGGTGTTGAAAGACTCTTTGCTGGAAGACTAAATATCCATAGAGCATCATTATTCGTAAGATGGCCGGTACGATCTAATGCCAAAGCGATGAGTTTGTTATTTGAATTTGATTGGAACATATCTGGGTCGCCACTCCACGAAGTGACAAAAACTTTATCCTCAAAGACTGCTGGAGAGGCCCAATAACAAATGTTATCGTTAAACGTGAACCTCCATTTCTCATTAAGATTATTCAGCCGGTCAAGAGCATAGATATAATTCTGGGTGCCTGATGGGCTGGTTGAACCGGTAGCAACAATCACGTACCGATCCGTGATCGTTGGTGCAGCTACTACTTCTTTATCAGTATTGCTAACTGGGATTTTTTGTGAATAGGGTATTTCGTATTCACCTGCAGGAGGTTTAATGCTGATATTGTTAAACAGGTAGAGATCTTTTGATCCTTCATAGGTAACGTACAATACGCCTTCGCTGATTACTTGATTCGTCAATGGTTTTCCTGTTTTGATGACTGCATACCAATTTAACTCACTGCTGAGTGGTCCTTTTCCTTCAGAGATACGAGTGTTTGCTGGGTTTTGACCAAACATCGGCCAATTTCCGGTCACAGGACGTACGGTGACGTATCCTGAACCGACCGTTACTCGATGTTTCGTTTCCGTTCGAAAATCAGAGTAAAATAAATCCTGCCAATGGAGACTTTTGTCCAACGTTTGCCATGTGACCGTCCATCGATAAATCTTTGGAGATGAGGTTTCTGTTGTTGTCGTCAGATTTGCTCTGATTTTTAATTTTTTATACGATGGAGGTATCGTATGTAGGTATACAGGTGATTCAGTAAAACCATTCAGATTTCCTGGGAGATATCGTTCTTCAACTAGGGAGTAGTTTCCCGATGCATTTAAAAATAAAACTTGATAGGTGACTGTTGCCCCGCTCCGTTCATAGTCATCCCAACTCAGCGACTCCCAATAAAATTTATCAGTACCGGAGATATTTTGAGGATCAATGGGTTTTTTTGTCTCAGCAAAACCGGTTCCAACCTCATAGCTTTTTTCCGCTTTTGAGAGAACACGAACATAGTCGGTAGCTAATGTGCATGATCCTATTTTTGGTTTGCACACAACGCAGACATCAAGATAATTATCAGAATTTACTGCAAGCAGTACTTGTTCTCGTTGCAACTCATGTTTGATAACCAGATAGGTATTATTTGAATGTGCTGAGGTGGTTGGAATCCACGTTCCAAAAGAGGGTACTGCGACGAACCACTGCCAATAAAATAAACACACCTCTTTATCGTCATCAGCTCGACCTCTCCAGAGAATCTCGAGGGTATCAGCAGAATCAGGATTTATCTTAAATCGAAAATGCTGAACAACGTATTTCTTGAACCCTGATGATGAACGATTTGCAGTTTTTCCATCATTGGGACTTCGGATATTAACTATGTCCGTGTACTGGTTGAATTCATCTTCATAGGTGATATGGCGTGTTGGATGGAAAAAAAATGGTATAAAAAACGATGAAACATAACTGTATGCTTTGTGGGTCGAATCCTTTTTAAAATCGTAGGTTCTTCCTGCTGAGTTATAATTTAGAGTGATTGCATTATCATCAACAATACAATTATTTAACGAGATATTTTTTCCGACATCGTCTGAGTCAAACGTCATCGTCCAAAAACCGTCGTTTCCGTTGGTCTCATACTTGGCAGCAACAAAAAGATTTGAACCAGCACATAATGATAATACAAGAAAAATAACCAGCACTTGTGTTATCAATTTTTGTGTCAACATATATTATCTATCCATATAAATTTTTTATTTCTTATATTATTTACTCCTACTTAAATACTTTTATTATTTCTTAGAGAGTGTTTATATATTGAAAGCCTTGCTGTATTTTTATATCCCATCTGTATATATTGTTTATGGAGCAGCCTTTTGATAAACTGCTACAATCATGTTATCGATATACCGTTTAAAAAGTTTCGTTATTCTCAGTATTCCAGATCTTGTTGAAGAGAAAATAAACGTAACACCACGCAAATATCCATGACATTGGTTCCTG
>JAWABU010000057.1 GCA_038884455.1 Candidatus Thermoplasmatota archaeon
CTGAAATCGGCGGTGAAATTGCGGTTCACATGGTTCGCAACTGTTGGATTAATCCTTTTCTTTGCGCGTCCCATCCAATGAAAAAATGAATGTTTCTTCCTTAATTATCTATTTCGGGATGAAGCCCATAGATGGTTGTAAGTGTTGTTTTTGTCATAATGACCTTTTTTTAGTTTCTTGGAAGGACTATCAAAAACTTAAAGATACTCTCTTTTAAGATCTTGTAATTTTGGATCATCAGACAAATCAGCTATCTCAGTTGATTTCTTTTGAGCACAGGTTATGATATCTTTATATGATGGATATATAGAACACCAAGAGGTACCACCAGATTTTCTTTTAAAATACAAAAAATATTTCTTTTGATATACACATTTCATTGTGGGTTCTATAATATACTATGAAATCGATATGCCAAAAGAAGAAATGCCATATCTGCTGCATTGATACAAATATGCTGTTAACAAAAAAAGATATACATCAGATACAACAACAAGGGTATCCACAAGACTATTTTGTACGACAGGACAAGTACTGGCTAAAACTAAAAAATAGAAACAATCTCTGCGTTTTTCATAACAGCAAGATATGTACAATTTATCGATATCGACCTGAAGGTTGTAGACTGTATCCTTTAACATATGAAAAAGAATCAAAAAATCCAATCTTTGATACAGAGTGCCCGTATACTACTTATTTTTCTTATAATAACTTAAAAGTTCAACAATTATTGAACCTGATCTCAAGGATTGAGTACGAACGCAAAGAAAGAAAAAACAAACAAAGTGGGCCCGTCCGAATTTGAATCGGAGTCTCTAGCTCCCAAAGCTAAAAGGATGGACCAAGCTACCCCACGGGCCCAGAGAGACAACATCCGTGAAACTCAATTATCTATTTAAAAACTATGCTCTTTTCTGAGTGTTTGGTTTGTTATTAATAGAAATACCAAGTTTTTCTAGATCTTGGACACACTGAGTAATATTATGAAAAACAATGCCATACAGACCCATTTCAACTGCACTAACCACATTTGTTTTTTGATCATCGATAAAAACACATTCACCAGGGGTTAAATCAAGTCGATCAAGCATTATTGTATATATTTTTTTATCTGGCTTTACTACATGCTCTGTACAGGAAAAAACTATCGTGTCGAAGTGTGGATATCTTTGTTCGTAAAAAAACTCTAGAACTGGTTGTTCAGTATTCGATAATAAACCAATACGATATCCCTTTTTTTTGAGAGTAGATACGAGCAAAAACATATTTTGATTTTCTTGATATGCATGTTTAAATACTTTTTTCCAGAGATCTTCTCGTGGTGCTGATACGTTCATTACTGAACATACTAAGTTCCAAAATTCTTGTTCAGTGATGAGGTTTTTTTGAAATGCACTTAGATAGTTTTTATATGTGCTAAGAAATTTTTTTTTTGGAACATGAAAATAGGACGAAAAAAATCGAACAAATTCTGGAGTAGGATCTTGTATCAATACACCACCCCAATCAAAAATGATTGCTTGGATCATTATATATGTTAAGATTTTAAATTGTTAAATATTTTATGTGTGTGATGCTGTGTGGCATGATTTGAGATAGAGAATGTGCATATCTTTTTTGGGATGCACAGTATGAAAAAGAAACGGTGGGGTAAAAAACACGAGGATAACAGAGATTGGAAGCACTATAATGAGAGATTGGTGAAGCGTGGGGAGTTTTTGGTGAACCCTCAATTTCTCGATGGTTGGCGTGGTGAGATCAAGAGGATGAATCAGGGGAAGGTGGGGCAACCGTATACGTATCCTGAGTCGTTGATTCTGTTTTGTGCCATGTTTTGGAGTAAAGGGTTTTGACTTTCGAGCGATACAAGGTATTGTACGAGCGTTTTCCAAGAGACTGGGACCGTTTCCCGTGATCTGTTCCAGTCAGATCCGCAGGCGAATACTTTCACTTCCCGTATCGTTCAGAAGACGAGTGGGGAAGATGATTGTGAGCTGTGATGGTTCTGGGATGAAGGCGGGGAATCGTGGGGAGTGGATTCGGCAGAAATGGCGTGTGAAACGGGGGTGGATCAAGGTTGTCATTATGGGTGATACCAATTGGTGATATCGTGGATATCCGTATTGGGAATGAGAATCTAGATGAACGAACTGCTGCTCGGGGGATGATCAGGAACCATAAGAAAGAGGTCAAGAAGGTGTTGTTGGATGGGTTCCATGATTGCGAGGAGACGTTTGATCTCTGTGATCAGTGCGGGATAGAACCAGGGATTAAGATTCGGAAGAACGCTTCAGAGAAAGGGTTGGGTCCTAGGCCGCGTGAGGTACGACAGTATAAAAAGAAGCAGTATAAACGATGGGTGAAGGAGAAAGGGTACGGGTATCGTTGGCCAGCGAGTGAAGGGATTTTCTCTGCAGTGAAACGCATGTATGGTGAATCTGTCAGGAGTTATAGGATACGGAATATGTATCATGAGGCGATGTTGAAGTTTTGGGCGTATCAGCAACTGCGTGATATGGCATAAAAAACAGCAACACTTATGGGCATGAGCGGAAGCCAGGGCTTTTTTACGGAATCATGCCACACAGCAGTGTGTGATCAAAATCCGTAGTCATGAATTTTTTGTATCAAACGTGAGTAAAAATACATGCTTTTTTTTCCTTGTCGTCATTCCTTTTTTATAAATAATTTTACTTGTTCACCGCCTATGATACATATTTATAATTTCATCAGAATCGTTTTTTGAATCGTTATTATTTTGAGGGAAATGTCTTGTGGTTTATTTTTTTCCATCTTTGTGGTATATGTTTTTGATATACGAACTCTTTTTAATTAAACATTTTGACATTTTGACAAGCAACATTTAAATAGGAATTTTGTTAGATACTATCATGCTATATGTTAGCATATAATGTGGGTTTGGAGGGTGAATTAAAAAATGAAACCGTATAAAAGTAAAATAGGAGAATATGGAGTGAGATGGGAGCGTGTCGAAGGGTATAAAAGAAAAGACGGAACATATGTTTCTCCGTATATGAAAAAAGTAGTGTATTCCTGGAAAAATAAGAAAGAGACATAATAACTGCCAGCAGCAGGAGAAACTCCTCCAATCCTTCTCTAATTTTTTATTTTAGTATAAAAAAAGATACTAATCGGAGAATATAAGTAACGAAAAAACATTACCGGTTTGGATGCAAATCACAACAAAAAAAATTTATGACCTAGTCAGAGACATTACAACTGAAGAAGAATTTGAACAAAAATTACAACAGTTATCAGATCACTATGATGCTCTTTTTGATGAACAGACATGTGCATTACTTATCATTGATGAATTAGGTCGAAATAAACATAGTATAACATCAATACAGGATTTGCAGCTCAACAACGAATATACAATCATGGGAACCATAACAAATATTTCAGATTCACGAACATTTCAAAGAAAAAATGGCACCGAAGGACGAGTGATTAACCTTGATATCTGTGATAACACGGGTTCTTGTAAACTTGTACTGTGGAATGATGATATCCAGCAGATTGAAAAGAAAAAAATTTCACCAGGAACTACAGTGAAAATTATTAATGGACACACAAAAGAAGGACGGTATGGAATTGAAATTCACCTTAATCGATGGAGTTTTCTTGAAGTACCTGAAGAGAAGAAAAACACAATAGATGAACCAAAAATAAAAACAATACAGGGAATTTTAATACAAAAAGAACCTACACGACCTTTTTTTAAAGACACCGGTGAATTCGGCTTTGTTACAACAATACGCATACAGGAGGATAATTCCTTACAGAAAACCATAATCCTCTGGGATGACAAGGTTAAAGATATACAAAAATACAAGATAGGGGATACCATAACAATACATGGAGTCCAATATAAAAATAATAATGGCATCATTGAATATCATGTGAATGGAAAAAGTACGATAACATGAAAAACGAGTTAACAACCATCTTGTATGTACCGCTCATTTTTTTGTAAAGCATCATATGCCTTTTGAAGTTCTCTCCCAAGATACATATAATGATCAGGCTGTAACGAAGGGATATGCTTCGCTATTGTGTCACACAAAGCATCAGCGCGTGTTCCAACAAATACTTTTTCAAGACGACCTGAAACAATCTTATTCTCTTTATAAATATTTATATAATATTCAACGCGTATTTCTGGCGGGTGTAGTTCGATGACAAAAAAACCAGCGTCATCAAGGCGGATGTCTTTTTGTTTGGTTTTTTGTGCGTGGATTAATGGTATTTCTCGATCAACCATAGATCTGTTCACCTGCTTTAACAAGATTTTGTAATTTTTGAAATGCTACACGACGTTCTAATAAACGTTGACCACAATCAGGAGCAAGATGAATAATTTTTTCACCAAAAAGATGAAGTGCTTTTTGAATGTGATTGTAAATTTCTTCAACACTTTCAACTCGACTATGATCTGATTGGACACATCCGAGACATAGTTTCTGTGGAAAAGAATATTCTTTCATGATGTCGAGAAGCTTTGGTTTTGCTTTAAATTCGTGTGATAAAATTGAAACTGGCAGTTCAATGAGATTAGAAATAATTGAGGAGATATCACCACAAACATGAAGAGTAACGGGACATTTAACATGTTCAACAACTGTTTTTATCAGATCAGACGCATAGTCCGGCATACTATTTGAAAAAAAAGGTTCATCGATGCTAATAACGTCGACAATCTTATCCAATAATAGTGCTTCTTGATGGAGTGCCTTGGCAAATGCAAAGGCAACTTCTCGTTCGTTATGATAAAAAAGATCCACGCAGGATTGAGACATGGTATATGGGCCGGTTAAGACGCCTTTGATCTGTATGTTATTCGGTGTTATTGATCGGACGAATACTTGATCTGATATTGTTATCGGTTGTGTATATTCAATTGTATCAATGATTTCTGTCCGGTGACGAATGCGACATCCTTTTAGTTTTCGTGTAAATAATTGGATAAAAGGATCTCGTGTTTGCCCATCAGTTATGATTTTAATTCCGGCTGTAAGCATGTCGTGAACTGCTTCTTTGATATATGATTCCCACGAATACTTTGTTTGAAAAAAGTATGAATTCATCATTTCGGTGACGTTATAACTAATGGGATATGAACCAACGACGGTTGTCTGAAGCTTCGGATTCATTTCGTAAGTTTCCTCCGGGGATGTTGCTCTGAGGGTGAGATGCCAAAGTAGGTTTCTGTGTATTCTGATATGAGTATATTTTGCCATGCAAGTATTGGAAACACGTAGGGTGCAAGTTCACAGGGTCCAAATACTGCAAAGTCACCACCAAACAAAGGAATGTTCATATTCGATGCTGCATCCACAATTTTTCGTATTTCTTGAAATTTATGTAACCATGCTGATTTTTCAACGACGTTGTGAATAGCACACCCGGTTGGAAAGCCATATTCTTCTTTGAGTACGGGGATTGCAGCAAGTGCGGCGCCACTTCCGTCACCAGGAGCAAGTGCTGCTGTATCAATAAGGATATTTGAAATGCCGAGTTCCTTTGCCATAGCAAATAACCCTTGATCAATAAGATGTGCTCCATTTTCAAGAACCTCGATTTTCCCATCAGGTGATCGATCTTTAGGATTAAATGCGACGATGATCGCCGCAGCAGGGGTGTACTTTTGTAATGCTTTTAGTTCCTCTCGTGTTGTTCCAATATGGATAGAATTGTATATTGTTCTTTCAAGAAGGTTTCTATCTGCAAGCTGTTGTAAAATCACTGGTTTTATTCCGGGATCAAGAACATCTATTGAAAATGGATGTTTTTTTGGAATAAACTCTTCAATGAATCTTAGAATGGGATCAATATATGATAATTTTCGAATAAATAAATCAGGTATTGCAGGTATGTAAGTTTGTTCACTTAATTCAAACATCTGTTGAAGTTGATGACGAGTATCTGTACTATGTGGATCACCTTTAAAAAATAAACCACCGAAGAGTACTGTCGGATGTTGTCCCGGCTGCCCACCTATGTTAATGCCAGATAGTGAAAAAACTTTTTGATGTTGGGTAAACGAAAACATACTATGATTCACCTCTTTTTTTTATTCTCCCAAGATAGTTGAACGTGATCTTTGCATGTAATGCACGTTTATCAGTTAAATTGTTTGTGACTTGTGGTTTCATCTGAAGTGCTATATATGGTTTTCCAAAAGGAGCCGGTGCTTGTTTGATGCATTTTTCTATTTCATGGTTGATGATGTTGGGGTCTGTCTCTCCTATGAGATTGATCAGGATTATTTGTTTTTGGAATCGTTCTATAGCATCTTTGGTTAGATTTTCTATATATGGAATTGCACCTCGTGCTTGTTTTATCCTGTGGTTTTCGTCTATTCCGTACGTATGGAGTGCAACAAGCGAAGATCCTGACTGATGGCCACGAATATCTTCTCCGCAGATTAAGAGAAAACGGATATGGGGATTTGAAATAACATTTGCAATAATTTTTTCTATTCCAATATTTTCAGTTTTTAGATGACCGTATATAGCAACTGATGGTGGGGGTGTATAGTCGATGTTGAGAAGCACAACTGCGATACATCCTTGGAGAGTACATACTGTAAACTCTCCGCCCCATGGATAATATTTTTCTGTATCCATCTCCATTGTAGAACGAGCTCCTTACAATGAATACAAGAAAACTAATAGTATCATTTTAATGTGTCGGAAAAGCACAGTACACAGAAAGTGTTTCACCTTCGAATCGGTGCTGTTTAATACAAGAATACTCTAAATGATTTTTTTGTAGTATTTTAAATAATTTCTGTTCAGAGGCAAGAGAGCTAAAAACAAAATATATTTTCCCATGAAAAGTTAAATACTTCGGTACATCCTTAAGAAATCGAGTAATTATCTTGAGTCCATCTGGTCCACCATCAACAGCTACGTTCAACCATGAATCTATTTTTTCTCCTGCTTTTGTTGGAAGATACGGAGGATTAAATACGATGTAATCAAATTGTTCATGCTGAGCAATATGTGAAAAAAGATCACTATAGCGGATATCAAATGTGCCAAGGAATAAATGTTTATTTCTTTTATAATTCTGTTGGATTAGTTTTACTGCGAACGGATTGATATCGGTACAAACGACATGAGCTCCTTGTAATGCGCAGTTCAATGCGATAAGACCACACCCGCTGCCAAGTTCTAAAATATTCATACCTGGATGTACGTCAATTGTATCAGCTAGGAGAAATGTATCCTCTGCAGGTTCATACACTTCCGGATGAAGTTCGATAGTGAGACAGCCATAGTGAAATATTTTTTTTTCGTTTATTCCGCTCATTACCAATCAAAATCTCTAGTTTAATACGGGTTGATTCGCAAATGTTATTAAAAGATTACGAAGGTAGCGGCTACATCCCGAAATGAATCCATAAATTCAGCATAACGTCTCATTTTGCTGTGAGAATCACGCACAGCAAACAGAAAAAATCATAATTCAACAAGCTTTTTTACAGATTTTTTCAACAAAACCAT
>JAWABU010000058.1 GCA_038884455.1 Candidatus Thermoplasmatota archaeon
TCTTTTATGAAAAAAGAATAACACCTTTTGGGACAAGTGCAAAAGTCGATGCACCAAAAAAATACATAGGCAAACGAGCCTATGTTATCATCCTTAAAGACTGATTATGGAATTCTGTCCCAATGTCAAAATCATGCAATAATTTTATAATCATTATTCTGATTACATCTCGGATGCATAACTATCTTTAAGAGAGGGATAATTTTGACCGAACCAATTGCATATGAGCTTGCAAAAAAACAAAAAGAAATATCGGTAGCAGAATTCTTCGAACGAAACAAACATATCCTAGGATTTGGAAACCCAACCAGAGCATTACTGACCAGCGTAAAAGAAGGAGTTGATAATGCTTTGGACGCCTGTGAAGAAGCAAACATTCTTCCAGATATCTTTGTTCAAATAACCAATCATGAAAGCGACGAGTGTACTATTGTTGTTGAAGATAACGGACCGGGAATTATCAAACAACAAATACCACACATTTTCGGGCGTCTTCTTTATGGATCCAAATTTCATGCGATTAAACAAAGTCGGGGACAACAAGGAATCGGAATATCTGCTGTAGTTCTCTACGGTCAACTCACCACCGGAAAACATGCAAAAATCACCTCAAAAATCGAACCAGATCGACCCGCTGTTATCACTGATCTTGCGATAGATACTAATAAAAATCGAGGGGAAATCATAAATACTGACACAGTACACTGGGACAAACCGCATGGAACACGTATTGAAGTAGCAGTCAGAGCAGATTACAAACGAGGCAAACGATTTGTCTACGACTATCTCCAAGGGACCTCCATCGTAAACCCACACGCACGAATTGTCTATAAAGATGCAGATGGACAAGAACATGTTTTCGAACGAACCGCAGATATCCTCCCAAAAAAATGTACTGAAATTAAACCACATCCCTATGGAGTAGAACTCGGAACTCTTATGAAATTAGCAAAAGAAACAACCAGCAGAAAAGTTGCATCATTTTTAAAAACAGAATTCAGCAGCATGGGTGAACGAACTGCAGATTTAGTCTGCGAAGCAGCACACATCGATCGAAATCTTGATCCAAAAGATCTTACCAGAGAACAACTCCTGCAACTCCATAAAGCGTTTAAAACTGTAAAAATCATGGCTCCCTCTACTGAATGTCTTTCACCTATCGGAGAGACTTTAATCCGTCGAAGTCTTAAATATGAAACACAAGAAGTTTCACCAGAATTTATTATCACAGCATCACGGCCACCATCTGTGTATTCAGGTCATCCGTTCCAAGTTGAAGTTGGCCTTGTTTATGGCGGGAATCTCCCAAAAGATAAACCGGTTCGAATTCTTCGATTTGCAAACAGAATACCGCTTCTCTTCCAACAAGGGGATTGTGCAACTACACAAGCAATCTCAGGTATCGACTGGCGTCGGTACGGCCTCGACCAACCATCAGGAACCGGCATACCTATCGGCCCTGCTATTTTCTTTACCCACGTTTGCTCAACTATGATACCGTATACTTCTGAAAGTAAAGAAGCAATTGCAGATATTGAAGAAATTGAAAACGAAATTAAACTTGCATTCCGTGAATGTGCTAGAAAAGTACAACAACATATCAACAAAAAAGAACGGCGCATAAAAACACGAGAAAAATTTGATCTTATTACCAAGATATTACCAGAAATTGCAAAAAAATCAGCACATATGCTCAATAAACCAATACCAAAACTTGAAAAAGTCATAACACAAATCATGGATGTTGTTTGGATAGAAGATCTCGTTGAATACGAAAAAGCACCTCCACGAAAAATAGGAAATCCGAAAAGCACTCAAACAACCTTATTCCAAAATCCTACAACCCAGGAACAAGACAGCGGTTGGATTACGAAAAGCTCGATTATGATTATCAATTATAAAAATAAACCACAAAAATTTAATCTCTATGCAATTAAACCTCGTGATGCAATCCTTGGCGATGTACAACCCCAACCAACAAAAATAACTGACAATTATATCAAATGGACCTTAGATACTATCCAACCAATTGGAAAAATAGATATCCATTTTGAACTCGCCGGGCTTAAGAAAGGAGATTTTGATGAAAACGATTTATATGTTGAAAACATCAATCCAGCATACGTTATCGGTGCAGATAAATGGGAAGGTGAATAGGAAAAATGTCTCAAAAAAACCTTCAAGTAATTGAAAAAATTGATTCAATTGCAAAAAAAGTATACGAGGATCTAATCAATGCTGAGATTCCAAGCTTAGAACTGGCAACACGAACTAAAGCAAACATCCAATTTGATCATAAACTCAACGTTTGGAAATATGGAAAAGGACGAACACAACGAACCGCAAATTCACTTGATGGCGCAAGTATGCTCCTACGAACCATGTATATGGTTGACTTCATCAAAGAAATGATTAACGTTAAAAAATCATCAACACTACGAGAAATGTATTACATTTCTGAAGGATGGGATCTCGGAAAATTTAACTCGCAAAACGAATCAGACCTGCTTGCCGAAGATCTCGAAGTAATCACAGGATGCATGCGAGAAGATTTCAAACTACGTCCCGAAGAAAACGGTGCAAGTGTCATCGGAAATCTCGTACTTGAAGAAGTAACCAGGAACAATCAGAAGAAAAAAATCCACTGCCAAGATGATGTCGGCGATGCAGGATACTCAATACCCTACTATGTTGAATCTGATAAAATCAAATTTAAAGAAGTTGATGCTGATTTTATTCTTGCCATTGAAACCGGTGGTATGTTTGATCGACTTGTTGAAAATGGTTTTGATACCAAACAACGAGCAATTCTTGTTCATCTCAAAGGTCAACCTGCTCGCTCAACACGACGATTCATCAAACGACTCAATGAAGAAAAAAAACTGCCAGTACTAGTTTTTACCGATTGTGACCCTTGGAGTTTTCGAATTTATGCAAGTGTTGCATACGGTGCAATTAAAACAGCACATATCTCGGAATTTCTTGCCACACCTGGTGCTCAATACCTTGGCGTTACACCATCTGATATTGAAAACTACGAACTTCCAACTGACAAACTCACCGATGAAGATATCCAAGCATTAAAAAGCGAACTTGATGACCCTCGATTCCAAGATCAATTCTGGAAACATGAAATTAAACTACAATTAACACTTCAGAAAAAATCAGAACAGCAAGCACTCGCAAAATATGGTTTGGACTATGTAACTGATACATATTTACCAGAAAAACTAACTGAACTAGGCATATTAAAAAAATAAAAAAATTCACTATTGTACCTTATTATTATCTTTTTTCCATAGATCATGGGGTTTAAGCATTTGAAATCGAATCATGACCATCATTGAATCGTCAAGAGGAATCAATGTTTTACTAAAAAGACCGCCTGATGCACCTTCAGGAATCGTATACACATAAACCGGCCTTCCTTCAATAATAACCGGTTTTGGTATTTCAGCAAATAATCGTTTTTTTCGAATCTTTATGATATGCCCAAGGAAAAAAATTTCTAAAACTACAAAAAAACAGAGGAGAACTATAGCTGACAAAATCCAAAGATCAATAGTAACGAACGCCCACCGATACCCATACCCAAAAAAGTAGATACTAAGCATAACGAAACAGACCCAAAATAGATACAGAATCGCAATAATAAAAACAATTTTTGAAATCTTGCTATATCGATTTTTTAACCGTTCCTCAGTAGATATTGCTGTAGTATCCATATTCAATCCAACTTTTCCTACATAGGTTATATCAAATTTATTTTTATATACTTTCACTTTTTACGATTCTTTAAAGAACGTATAGAACATCAACTTTTTTTCTATTTTATACTGAGTCTAATAGCTTCTGATGTTCTTGTATATAGCGAAGAAATTTATCCAATGCCTGTGCACGATGTGAATAGATATTTTTTTCAGTACTGTCCATTTCAGCAAACGTCTTTGTATGACCATTCGGGATAAAAATTGGATCATAACCAAAACCAAACGTTCCTCGTGCATAGGATGTGATAGTCCCCAACGTTTCACCGGTAAAAAACACAGGATCAATTAGAGGTGACGAAAAAGCAACAACAGAACGAAATACCGCTGAACGATCAGATGACGTTTCTAACAATTTTAACACACCGGAAAGACCAATAGTCAAAAAGACATATTTTGAGTAAACGCCGGGAAACTCGTTGAGACTGTGAATAAAAAGACCAGCATCTTCCAGAATAAATGGTTCATTAAATTTTTTTCGTACATATTCAACGCCAAATCTAGCAACCTCCTCGAGACTATCTGCTTGAATCTCAGGATATCCAAAATCCTTTTGAAGAACACGTAATCCACATTCCTTACATTTCGCTGAAGCTTCAGCTACTTTTCCAGGATTACTCGTTATAAAAAAAATAGTCTTCATCGATACCGACCCCGCTGAACAATCTCATCAATTTTCATAATAACCGCTTTTGCATCACCAGTATATTCCATCTGATACCCCTCAAGAACATACGAAAAACATTCTGGATACTGAGAATGTGTTGACTCAAAAGCCTCCATAAGCACGTGCAAATCAACCCCTTTTAATTCGATATCTTGAGAAATACAACCAAGACCAAAATCAATAAAATAAATTCGATCATCGAAAAGAATCATATTTGATGTAGTGATGTCACCATGAATAATATGATGATTATGCAAACGAGCAATATTTCTTCCGATTGAAGTACAAATTTTTTTCCGTTCCTGAAGGGAAATGTGATGTAAAAGATCTTTAATCCGCTTGCCCTGAATATACTCCATAATCAGGATACCGTTTACTATATCTACATCATAAATCAGTGGCACAGGAACACCACAACTACGTGCCATGGAAAATAACTTTGCCTCTTCTTTAGTTCGAGAACCAATGAGACGGCGATCTATCTCTTTAATGCGGTACTGTTTTGATATTCTTTTTTTTTGAATCACTGTTCTATGTAGATATGAATCAAGGAAAATCAATGCCTCAGCACCTTGATACAACACTTTTTGTTTAATCACGCCAGGTCACCTGTACCATATCAGTTCGAAAACGCTGATTAATCACAGTATCCTCAATAGTCATACGTATACCACTCGTATACATAAGATATCCAAGCCAGGCAATCAT
Organism: Candidatus Thermoplasmatota archaeon; assembly: GCA_038884455.1. Classification (NCBI taxonomy): domain Archaea; kingdom Methanobacteriati; phylum Thermoplasmatota; species Thermoplasmatota archaeon. The sequence continues at coordinate 5,143 of JAWABU010000058.1, forward strand.
CGCACCATTATCAACACACAGTTTTTTTTCAGGAACAAAAAAAAGAGCATCACGATCTTTCGCCATAGTTACCACCATATCCCGCAACCGAGTATTACTCGCAACACCACCACCGAGAAGTACTTCTTTTTTTTCAGTATGTGCCATAGCCCGTTCTGTTACTTCAGTGAGCATTGCAAACGTTGTTTCTTGCAAGGAATAACAAATATCTTCTAATTTTTCACCCTTGCGGAAATACTCTTCTGCAGCAGTAAGCAACCCAGAAAATGCAATATCCATACCTTTAATTGAATAAGGTAACTCAAGATAGTTAGTCCCATTTCGTGCTAATTGTTCGATCTGAGGTCCACAGGGAAACTTCATGCCGACCAAACGGCCAAACTTATCAAGACAATTACCAATACCAACATCAAGAGTTTCGCCAAAAACACGGTACTTGCCCTCTGCAAAGGCTATAACCTGAGTATTGGCCCCAGAAACATACAATAACACAGGATCTTCACACTCAGGTATTGTTCCACGGCCGATTTCCAAATGAGCAACACAATGATTAACACCGATAATTGGCTTCTGCAATCGCAATGAAAGAGCACGAGCTGCTGTTGCTGCTGTTCGAAGACACGGACCAAGACCAGGCCCCTGAGAAAAACATACTAAATCAATATCCTGAAAAGAAATATGCGCATCATTTACCGCCTGTTGTATTACATCTGCAAGATATTCAGCATGATGATTTGCAGCTTCTCGAGGATGGATCCCACCTCTTTCTGGTTGATATGTTTTAATAACATTTGACAAAACCTGACATCGATTATCAACATTCTTAATGATGCCTACACCAATCGAATGAGCAGTTCCCTCAATACCAAGACAGATCATTACTTTAGGATAAACTTGTGCTGCTTCAAGAGTTTTTCGTAGATATACCTAAATAGAACAATTTCAGTTATTCTTCAAGAACGTATTCCTCATAGAGATAAATGTATCCAGTTTTGATGAGAACCGCCAGAACAATTAATACTCCACCGACAATACCTGGAATAAAAATCAAAAGCAAAGGAATCTCCAAACGTGATTCTTGAGTTTGTTCTACATAGTCTTCTACCACACCTAAACGTGTAGTATACTGATAATCCCAAACACCATTATCATCAACATCTATGAAATAAACACCAGAATTATTCTCTATGATCCTCGTTGTCTTTCCTAGAACTGGATTATAAAATTTTTTTAGACCTTCATAGGTCTTTACGATAAAAAACATCGTGTGATCGATGAGAATGGTTTGCACATCTGTTGAATCATTCGAATGTGATCCAACAAGTTCTTCTATAGTATCAGAAAGCATATCCTGATCAGTATCAACATCAACCATCACAAGCAATGGTGTTGACCACTCGGACAACAACCCATATTGATCTCGGGCTTGCGCAGTCACATGATATGTACCAGACGTATTCCATATTTTTTGAAAAGAGACATACTCACCAGAATCAACTAACGTACTCCACTCAGAGATCATTCCGTCACCCCAGTTGAACCGTATTTGTACCTTATCTCCCTTCGGATCGACAGCTGAGGTTATGAACAAAATTTGAGAATCTTCACAGATATTATTGTTTTTTATTATGATCTGAGGCGCATATGGGAAATCAGATAATTCAGATTGAGAAATAGTAACTGGTAACGGGTTTGACCATATACCTTCTTTGAAATACGTATTTCTGAATTGAACTTTTACAGAATAGATACCTTTTGAACTCCAACGATGGGTCTGAACAATTGAATTTTCACCATCATGAACTCTCAACCAGGGAGTATATGTGCCATCACCCCAGTCGAACATCCAATCTGCATCAGAGCTCGTAGTATAAATCGTATACGTATATTCTATATCTAAAAATCCAACAGCTGGTCCATCAGGAGGTGCAGGGATAAAAGAACTTGCAGACACAAAGTTTGTAAAAAGACTACCAACAAGTAAAACTACAAAAAAAGTAAGTAAGATTACGATACGGATAACCTGCGCACATTCTTTTTTTTTCTTTAAATAATTATGAATTTTTTCCACATGCATGCGCATCCCATAATGAGTATATTACACATAAAAAAACGTATGTTTATTATTTAAACTTTTAGTGCATCTTGGCTACATCCCGAAATGAATCCATAAATTCAGCATAACGTCTCATTTTGCTGTGAGAATCACGCACAGCAAACAGAAAAAATCATAATTCAACAAGCTTTTTTACAGATTTTTTCAACAAAACCA
>JAWABU010000059.1 GCA_038884455.1 Candidatus Thermoplasmatota archaeon
CTTTGCTAACGCCTTATGTAAACGAATGATAGTACTATCTTGGATGAGAACATCCTGGAAATGCCTCATTTTATCCGATAGTTTACGATGTTCTGTTCTCGCTAAGTATTCTATACCATGGATCACACATGTTTTTAGATAAAGAACCAACTCAGGAGAAAATCGCTCATACCAACTACTGTCACTCAACACAATGTCTCCTTCCCGTTCATAACTCCGTTTAAGACTGGCAAGAGTTCGCTGCATTCCAACACCAAAACTCAGGATTAAAACCCAGAATATCGCTACCGGGTCAACCTTACGTTTCCGTTCCACCAGCCCGGTTTCTTTTGCAGTGTCCCGTAGCCATTGCGGCGGGAAAAGTTTACACATCTCCTCTTCAAATTCATGCATCGGTTGTCGATTCTTTTTGCATCCCATAGTATATCCCATCCAAAGGAAGGAATGGGATACATTTATTTATACTCAAACGTTCTTAACCGATGACACATGAATATCTTTTGATAAAACAAAAACTATAAGATAGATAACATTGTTCACTGAACGGTGTAAAACGGAGGTTACTCACGTATGAAAAAAGAATTTAAAAAAGGATCTATATGTATTGTTGTCGATTATCAAAAATGTTGTGGGTCAGGTGAGTGCGTTAACGCTTGTCCCGTCAATATTTTTGAAATCGAAAACGGAAAGGCAGTCGCAAAAAATGTTGACGAATGTATTGAATGCTGTGTATGTGTTAATGTATGTCCACAGAAAGCAATCGAACATTCCTCCTGCAACTAACCTGAGATATATTTATGCATGAAAAACAGATCGCTATAAAACTGGTAAAAACATGGTTGATCGATGATATCATAACTCTATACAAAGCAGGTGGTTGGTGGAAGGATGAATTCGATCCAAATAGCATTCCGAGATTAATACAAGGAAGCTATGCTTTTGCTGTTGCTGTTGATACGAACATCGGAAAAGCAATTGGTATGGGGCGAGTTCTTTCTGATGGTATTTCAGATGCCTACATTCAAGATGTTGTTGTACTTCCAGAGTATCGAGGATTCAATATTGGAAAAAAAATAGTTCAAACCCTAGTCACCTATTGTATATCAAATAACATTCATTGGATTGGACTGATCGCTGAGCCAAACAGTCAACAGTTTTATACAAGTATTGGTTTTTCCCAAATGAAAGAGTATATCCCCATGCTTTTTGTATCCAATAAAGGTCGCAAACATGCTCCGTTTTAGTGATTTTAAAAAAATCACCTTGGATGATAAACCTCTTTTCGATGCGTATTTTGCAAAATATCCGCCGGTGCATAGTGGCATGCTTTTTACGACTATGATATGCTGGCAAGATCTTGTTAACTATCATTATGCCGGTATGAAAAACCATTTAATTATTTATACGAAAATGAAAGATACAATCCAGGTTCGCCCCCCAATTGGAGCATATGATAAAGATATTTTTGATACTGTTCTTTGGTTTGCATACCACGAGGCGTCAGAAGAAGCGTTCGGAATGATCGATATCGAAACAAAAAACTGGCTTACTAAACATACGAAAATACAGCATTTTATAGAAGATCGCGATTTTTTTGATTATGTGTATACTGCATCAGATCTTGCAAATCTTGCTGGAAGCGAATACGCAAAGATTCGAAACAGATTAAATAAATTCGTGAAGAGCTATCAATACACTCTTGAAACAATTACTGACAGCAATATGGAAGAAGTTGCCGAATTTTTAAAACGGTGGTGTCTATGGAAAGATTGTGAATCAGACGATATTTTAAAGTATGAACGAAAAGCGATGATGTTTGCAATGAGTCATTTTTTTGATTTAAATCTGAATGGTTTAGCACTTCGTATCGATGGACGAATTGAGGCTATATCTGTTTTTGAGCCGATGAATCCAACAACAGCAGTTGTTCATTTTGAAAAAGGTTCCCCTGAGTATGATGGTATCTACAAAGCAATCAATTTGGAGACCGCAAGAGTGCTCCAAAAAAAATATCAATTTATCAATCGACAAGAAGATATGGGTATACCTGGTCTCCGGCAGGCAAAAATGTCGTATCGTCCCCATCATTTTGTTGAAGTATTCCATATTGAAAAAAAAGATATCATCCTATAATGTCACATTTTTACCAACTATAAATATCATCGAAAACAACTGATGATCGTTTTTTATCTAACAATCTAGGGGTATAGAAACTAAATGTGAATGAATTAATCATGATCTTCATAGAAAAACAAGATGACAATCGTTCTATTGTCAATACAACTAGTATATGTATGCTGAAGGAATTCTTGTTCTAGGAGAATCAGCAGGTTTGCTGATAGAACAGTAATATCAACGTAGCTATGAGAACAGTTTTTTATAATATGAATAATCAGCTAAAAAACTATAACCTAGTTACAATTACTGTTGATTACCCACAGTGCAGTTTATGTGAAAATTGATTTATACATGAGATACAATTATCTTATGATGTATCTATGAATAAGCTCATAACAAAAATAGGAAACCTTCAATTTGAAAATCCAACAATACTTGCTTCAGGGATCATGGGTGAAGATGCTGGAAGCATGAACCGAATAATTGCTAGTGGTGCAGGAGGAATCGTTACAAAATCAATCGGTATCATACCACGTACTGGTTATCCCAATCCTACCTTCGTTGAACTCGAACATGGACTGCTGAACGCAATGGGCCTGCCAAATCCAGGAATCGATGCATTTTCAGAAGAATTACAACAACTAACAAAAACAAAAACACCAATCATCGGAAGTATCTATGGTGCGAATTCAGAGGAGTTTATCAATTTAGCACAAAAAATGGAATCCTACAAGGTTGACGCTATTGAATTAAATGTGAGCTGCCCTCATGCAAAGCGATTTGGGTTGGAAGTTGGTTCAGATCCGGTTTTACTTCAAGAAATAACCAACGCAGTCAAACAATCTGTGCATATACCAGTGTTTGTCAAACTATCACCAAATGTCACAAGTATCGCAGATATTGCAAGTGCTGCAGAAAAGGGAGGTGCTGATGCTATTGTTGCGATTAATACGGTAAAAGCAATGAAAATCAATATCGAACTTCAAAGACCGATACTAGCAAATAAAATTGGTGGCTATTCAGGAAAAGCAATAAAACCAATCGGAGTTCGATGTGTTTATGAAATTGCAGAAAGAGTTCAAATTCCAATTATTGGTGCCGGAGGAATAACTGACGGAAAAGACGTCATTGAATATATCATGGCAGGAGCAACAGCAGTGCAAATCGGAAGTGCAGTGTATTACCGCGATATAGATGTTTTTAAAAAAATTTGTAACGAATGTACTACATGGTTACATGAACATAACGTCAAAAAATTATCAGAGTTAGTTGGAGTTGCTCATACATGAACCAACCACGCATTACAGAAATTTGTTCAATTAAAAAGGAAGCAGAGAACATTTTTTCCATCGCATTTGATGACCCAAGAGATATAAAACCAGGACAGTTTTATATGATTTGGATTCCTGGAGTTGATGAAATTCCAATGAGTGTCTCTTCAATCACTGATACCACCAAGATGATCACATTTCGAATACTTGGTGATGCAACAAAGGCACTTGCATCACTTCATACGTATGATAAAATTGGAATACGTGGTCCATATGGTAATGGTTTTACTATTGCTGGAAAATCATTGCTTTTTGTTGGCGGGGGGACTGGTGTTGCTATGCTTGCACCGGCAGTCGAAGAAGCTCTCCGGAAAAAAATAAAAACAACGGTCATTATAGGTACGAAAACCGAAAGCGAAATTTTTTTTGATCAACGATTACATCAACAAGGTGCTCACGTTCTTATTACAACAGATGATGGATCGCGAGGAATCAAAGGTTTTGCATCAGATCTTGCCAAAGACATTCTTGAAAAAGAACAATTTGACGGCGTTCTTACTTGTGGACCTGAGATCATGATGAAAAAACTTCTGACGGTGTGCGATCATCTTAATTTTCAAGCATCACTTGAGCGATATATGAAGTGTGCTGTCGGTATTTGCGGCCAATGTTGTATCGGGGAAGGAATGCGTGTTTGTGTAGAAGGACCTGTGTTTGATAAACAATCCTTAAAAAAATTTTTTGATTTTGGTATATATACAAGAGATGCAAGTGGGAAAAAAATAAAATTTTAGGATAGGAAAAAATGATAACTCGCCGATATATTATTGTACTCAGTATACTTCTTATTCTAGCAGTATCCTTTGGGTATCTTTCACTACTGCCATACAGTGTCCCTAGAGCAAATCAATGGGCTGAAAAAGCAGTACAGATAGATAAACTTCATATGCTTGGATTTGATGGTTCTGGTGTTGTCATTGGAATTATCGACACCGGTGTTGATACACATCATCAAGAATTTGATGATGATTCTTTTTTATCATGGACTGATCTGATTAATCAAAAAAATAAACCATATGACGATGAAGATCATGGAACACATTTAACAGGTCTTCTAATTGCTAAAGAATCATATGAAGGATTGATAAGCGGGGTTAATTTGAAAGGTATAGCCCCAAAAGCTAGGATTTTACATGTGAAAGCGATTCCAGCAAATCAATATTTTTATGATGGTGGTAACAGTAGTATCATTGCAGAAGGAATTCAGTTTTGCGTCGATCAACATGTTGATATCCTTGTCGTATCGATGGGAGTAAGTCCTGAAAAAATCAATTTTGCAGAAAAAAACAAAGTACTCCAAGCTCTTGATAGAGCAATCGCTTGTGGGATTTTTGTAATTGTTCCTGCTGGAAATGATGGACAGAATGATGATGGCGATGTTTGTTTTCCTGCAACTCATCCTCATGTTATCTCGGTAGGTTCCATAGCAAACAATTATCTGATATCTCCCTTTAGTTCGAAAGGTCATCAATATCCTGGAACCACAGATCCAAATAAAAAACCTGAATTGGTTGCTCCTGGAGAAAACATTCTTTCAACTCGGATCCATGGATCCTATGGAGAACTTTCTGGAACTGCACAAGCTGCAGTATATACCGCTGGCGTTCTTGCATTACTCTTGAATGCATATCCTGAATATAAACCATCCTGCCAGGAAGATATAAATACGACTGCGATACATGTTGTCAAACAGATATTAGCGCAATCTGCAAAAAAAATAGGAAATCTTGAAGGAGCAAAAGAGATTTTTACGCATGACGATTGGTATGGTTATGGTCTCATTCAAGCATATGATGCATATATCCAACTAGCTCAGTACAGATCATCATAACCAAAAGAGGAAACTTATATGAAGTTAAAATCTGATACTATATCTTTTGAAACACGCGGAGAAAATCATATCATTGACATCACACAAAAGATTGAAGAATGTATCGAAAAATCAACTATTAAAAATGGTATTGTATGTATATTTGTTCCTGGTTCAACGGGAGCACTGACAACAATAGAATACGAACCTGGTTTGCTTGAGGATCTACCTCAGATGTTTGAAAAAATTGCCCCAAAGAAAACAAAATATAGTCATCATGAAACATGGCATGATGATAATGGGCATTCTCATGTTCGTGCAAGCCTGATTGGAGCAAGTATTACAATGCCTATAGTAGACAATAAACTCGTACATGGAACATGGCAGCAGGTAGTTTTTCTGGAATTTGATACTCATCCTAGAAAACGCACAGTATATGTTCAAATCATCGGAGAATAAAAAAACCGGTAGATGTATGTTTAATCACGTATCCCTTCACTATTTACTGAAAATACCGATTCTCCTTCTGGGAGATGCGGCGAATCGATAAGCCGTGCTATCCGTTTTGATCCTTTGCTTTTTCGTAGGTATAATCGAAAGGTTGCTGTATGCCCAACAATGTGTCCTCCAATTGGTCGTGTTGGATCACCAAAAAAAGCATCAGGTTTTGCAGAAACTTGGTTCGTGACGAGAACAGCACCATTATTGAGATCACCCCATCTAAGGAGATCATGCATATGCTTGTTCAATTTTTGTTGCCGATCAGCGAGTGCTCCTCGTCCTACAAACTCTGCACGGAAATGAGAGGTTAACGAATCAACAACAAGAAGCCGAGCTGGTACTTCCTTGGATAGTTCTACGACTTTATCCACGAGAAGCATTTGATGACTTGAGTTATATGCTCGAGCTACATGAATTTTATTTAATGTTTCTTCCGGGTCCAGATTATATGCTTCAGCCATTTGTTTAATCCGTTCTGGTCTAAAGGTATTTTCAGTATCAATATAAAAAACATGACTCTCAAGTCCGCCTTTTTCAACAGGAAGTTGAACGTTGACGCAGAGTTGATGAGCGATTTGGGTTTTTCCCGATCCAAATTCCCCAAAAAGTTCTGTAATTGCTTGGGTTTCAAAACCTTTACCACCGAGTAATTCATCAAAACATTTTGAACCTGTTGAAATAAAACCAATTTTTGATCGTCGTTCTAGAAGTGCAGAACCAGTCTCAAAGCTGCCGACATCTGCTGCTTTTCGTGCTGCTTGAATAATTTTTGCTGCAGTGTTCTCACCGATATCAGCAATCTCAGATAGTTCTTTCGGTGATGACACAGCGATACTCATCATATCTGAATAGCCTGCTTCGATGAGTTTTTCTGCAATCGCGGGACCAACGCCCGGTAAATCTTGAATTTTGTCTTTGCCCATTTATACCCCTACGTAGCAGTGAAAGGAAATGATATTTATAAACATGTCCTTCAGAGAGACATTGGGACAGAATTAATCCGGGCGTATTCTTGTGATAAAAATATTGTGAAAGAATGCGGTAGAAAATAATGCTATTTCTCGTCGATCTTCTCGTTTCTGTCTCACCAGACCGCCAAAACGTCT
>JAWABU010000060.1 GCA_038884455.1 Candidatus Thermoplasmatota archaeon
CTTCATTATCTGAATATCAAGATGGATCTGATGGATTTCTATACTTTATACGATTGTCAGGCATTTGATCCGCATGTGAATCGACAGAGATTTAGGGAGGAATGGTGGGCTTAACCGATGACCAATGTGTATGATTTTGATAAATCTTTTCAAGGCTTTTTTATGATCGAACTTTATCCAGAGGAACAATATTTCGAAAAAATATTAAATAGGGTATAGTTTATGCCTATTATCGTTATAACTGTCGTGAGGCGAGATACATATGACAAATGTATATGAGGAATTTGGAAAACATGCTGGTGAAATTTGGAGAACACTTGATAAATATGGTCCACTAACTGAACTTAAACTCAAGGAAACAACGAAACTTAAAGATGATGAGTTTTATGTTGCAATTGGATGGCTTGCACGAGAAAACAAGATTTGGAAAGATGGCCCGTTTTACAAACTTGGTTCGACGAACTTAACCTATAAAATTGGCAATGATGCGGGAAATGTTTGGAAACTGCTTGAAACCAAGGGAACTATTGATATTTATGATGTTTCAACAACGTTGAAATTAGATGAACGTGACATCTACGCAGCATTAGGATGGCTTGCACGAGAAAACAAAATCGAAGCAAAAACACCAACAGTACCTCGAGAATATCGACCACGATTTCAATAAAAATCGGTTCACGAACAATTGTTCATTTAATGAACTTCAAAAATTACTTTTCATTTTTTATATTATTTTTGTATTAATATGAGGAGAATCTCGAACGCGATGAAATAAATGAGCGGGTTCTTAATGCTTTGTGTAATTAAAATTTAAAGGACGTAGTCCTTTGCATCCAAAGGGATAATGGGATGCAAAAGACACGTCAACAAAAGGATAAGTGGGAGAGGAATAAAGAGGTTAGTATCGACTGGAAACACTACGATGAAAGCAGACTTAGTGAATGTAAAAGGATTTTAGATCTAACAACAGTGGGTCAAGAACTGGATAAACCAGTTCAACGGAGAGAATTCAAACTCTCCCATCTTACCGTTCTCCTTCTCTTTAAAATCCTGTTTAGTCTATCGTATCGTAGCATAGCAAATGCGGCCCAAAGATTTGAACATTTACCAGGAGCTTGAAATGAAACGAGCACCATGTTACAAAACTATTCAGAGCACCATGGAACGTCTTGATATATGGTTTCTTTCTCAAATTAATCGTCTATACCTCCCGAAACATATCCTGTTAGGAGGTATTGATTCAAGTGGCATGAAAACCAATCGGAAAGGAGCTTGGGTCCAAATCCGTTTCCAAAGATTTCAGAAAAGACAGGATTTTAAGAAAATCCATATCTTCGTTGATCTTGATTCCAAGAAAATAATCTATTACCTTGTCACCAAAGGAACGGCATCTGACCATAAACAGCTGAAAAAGATACTCAAGAAATGTGATTGGATACGAGTCGACATTATCCTCGGTGATAAAAGATACGATACCAGAGAATCCTTCAACGAGATCACCAAAAATGGTTCCATACCTGGAATCAAGGTACGAAAAAATGCAGTCAGAAAAGCTAGAAGTTGTCCCAGTAGACGAAAAGCGGTTCTCACTCAACAGAAGGATTTTGATGGTTGAAAAAAAGAAAGTTCAAGCACTGATGCGATGTTTGGTCGAAGCGATCTTTTCTGGGACGAAACGACGCTTCGGTGAACATCTCTTCAGCCTGAAAGCTCGATTTCGCCGGATAGAAGTCTGGTTACGAACAATCCTGTGGAACGTCCTTATTTATCCGAGGTGAGAATTATTACACAAAGCACCTGCAATAAAAAAAATTATATTGTGTAAGATTGCTTTACAGTTAAAGAGAATTAGAGGATATTGTTTATCTTACAGAAAACCTGAGTAATCTATTTGAAAATTTAAATTCACCGACCCACAGATAACTCCCATCAAAAGACAAACCAGCAGGATTAAATAATCTGTTTCTTCCGATAGCCGGCTGTTTACCCTCTATATTTGATTGCCCTAAAATAATATCAGGTGGCCATTGTCCAGAAATCGCCTTTTCTACATCATTCCATATCAGAACACGACCAAAGCCAGAGTCTGCAATAAACAAATGGTTATTGCTAATTATAGCTGATTGCGGAAGGTTTAATTTTCCAGGGCCTCCTACTTTAGATATGGGAATATCTGACAACTGAGTAGGATCATAGATATAGCTAGAACTCTCAAATATGGAATCTACGATAAGGTATTTTCCATCTGAATCAATTCTCCAAGGACCATTGACGTTAATTACCGTTTTTGGGTTAGAGGATTTATCAGGCAAACCTTCCCAAACATAGACCTTATTTGCGTTATGATCAGAAATATAGAAATGCCGTTCATCCATAGCAACCCCTTTAATCGCTTCTAATTGAACACTGCCGATGTTCCCCTGAAGTATAACATCAGGGAGATGTCCATCGGTCGGTAGATTTTTCCAAATATAAACCGTGTCCTCTCCAGCAATTGCGAGGGTATGGTCGTGAAGTGCAATATCTATTGGTTGTTTATCAAATGAATATACCAAGTCAGGATGGGCTCCGCTTTCATCTGGCAGATTCTTCCAAACATACAGTTTTCTGTCAAAATCTGAAACTACAAATAAACTGTTTCCATCTGAAGCAGGAACCCCGTTTTGTATAAAGAAATTTGTTTCTAAGGTATTTGTACTAACATCTGGACTACCTATAACGAAATCAGGTCTCTGATTGTTTGTGATAGGAATCATCCTATATCCGATAACCCTGTTTTGATTACCCTGTGAAAAATAAATTGCATCATTTGTTACAGCAACACCCTCGTAATCATGCCCCCATAGTTTAGCATCGCTCAGTTCTATTTCGACATCGGCTTCATCGTTTCTATTTTGAGGGAATGTATTCCAGATTCTCATTTTAGGTTCATTTCCTCCGATCAATAAGAGTCTTCCATCATTCAAGAAGGTCCCTCTTAACCAACCGAAGCCTTTTGACATGAAGAAATCATACGGTTGATCAGATGTGGGGAAATTTTTCCAAAAAAATGATCCATGAGATTCGCCCTCATTTTTTGCATTATGATCCCCTACGATCAAAGAATTGCCATCGCTTGTGATATGTCGTGGTGTACCGATATTCCCTTTTCCTGTTAATACTAGGTCAGCAGGTTGGTTATCTCGGGAAGGAAATGTGTTCCAAATAAGTATAGTTCCAGTGTCACCAGACCATGTATTACTCACTACTAGTTTTTCTCCATTCGTCCATACTCCCCAAGATGCGCCAGGAAGATTCCGTTCAGATTGTGCTGTCCAAAATGAGCCACCGCCTTCCAAGACAATATCAGCTGATGTCCCATTTTCAGTTGGTATCGTATTCCAGATAAGAATACGGGCATTGTTTACATCACTTACAACTAAATGTTTACCATCGGTAGCTATTCCAAATGGCCAATTGAATTTATCCCTTCCTGTACCTGGGTCATTAGCAATGAAATCTTTTTGTCCTAACACAAGGTCTGGTGGAACATTATCTGTTGGCAGCGTGTTCCAAATGAGCACCCTGTTGTTAAACGTGTCTGCTAAAAACAACCTTTTTCCATCTGTTACAATACCTGACGGGTGATTAAAGAGAAGGGGGCCTCCTGTATTATTAAAATCGATACCTGAAAGCATGATATCTGCATCCTGCCCAGTCTGGAACCAGCCGGAAAGCCCCTTAGGAGCAGTTTTGTAAAAAGAACCAGTTTCTTTTACTGAAACTTGTTGTGTCTGATGGTTGGGGATATTGGTATCATCATTGTTTTTCTCGTGAATATCATTTTGAACACACCCACTGATGAAAAAAACACTGAGAGATAGTAGAACTATTAGTAAGAGAGAGAACCAGAATTTTTGACGTGCGGTTTTCATAGTCTAAAATCGATTTTTTCTTTTAATAATTTTTCCAATTGTGGCACCCCAGTAATTCAGAGTTGGTGAAACGTCACTATTTCATACAAAGATAGTGGAGCAGAAATCATACCACATGCCATCGCGGGAGTAACCATTTCTTCTAATCAGTTCTTACTGGAACGTTTACTGAGACTCCAATGAGGTCTCACAAAGTTACAGAAGAAGAAATATCCAGCTAATGTCTGGATGACCAACTCGAGACTTTGAACAAGTCTTTTTGTTCTTCGAACAAGATACTGAACACTGTCACGGATGAACGAGTTCAGATTCTCGATAAGTGCTGTAGAGATCTCGTTTCCGATACCCAGCTCCTTGATGACCTCATCAATGGTTTTCCCGCTGACGCAAAACAACCCATACGTGTAGAACCTTCCGGTTTTCTTGTTAAACCTGCTTTTGTTGATCATACCGGTCAAGGGTTTCATACCTTTGACTCCCAGGTAGGTGCTGATGAACTTTTCATACCCTTGATACCCATCAATCAAGACCAGTTCGATGTTCCCTCGGAATCGTTTCAACTTCTTGGACAACTCTTCCAGGGTTTCGTCATCCCGATTGCCGATGACGAAATCAAGCACGTATTTCTTTTGCGGATCGTACGCAAGCAACCCGTAGAATTTCTTTTCCCCTTGAAGTTTGATGTAGATTTCATCAATCTCAATAACCCGTGGGATATACCCCGCAGGAGCAGCTATGTACTGTTTAAATTTCTGGAACTGAAGAAGCACCTGCTTGAGGAGATCACGGATCGTGTTTTCCGTGATAGCAAACAGTGGTGGCATGTTACTGATCGGGTACCCGGTGAGAAACAGGTAGACAACCCTGAGGATATCATCATCAGAGAGACGTTTCTTGTAGAGCAACGTACCGTACCGATGATTGAAAATCTTCTGACAGATAGTACATTGAAATCGTTGTGCTTTATTCTTCTGTTTCCCATATTTTATGACATCAGACGAATGACAATAGAAGGCAGTTTGGAATCTGCATTTTTGTTGTATCTTTGAAAAGAATCCCGTCCTTTTGCATCCCAATCCACAAGAGGAAATCTGTTTGCTCTTTATAAACCAACTCTCATATCTGCCGGGGTTCCCCAATTGTAAAGCCGAAGCTGTTAACTTGTAAGGATTTAATCACACGTCTTCTTTCCTGATAGTTTATGGTAAAAAGATCTTAAGCTGACTCTTGTAAATGAACTATAGATAAGAGAATATGTTTTACTTGTAAATAGGCGCTAAGATGAGTTGCTGTAAAAATTTTGAATTTTCTCCCGTAAAAAGAGGAAAAGTAGCGCTGGGGAGGAGATTTGAACTCCTGAGGTGTTGTCACCAGCGGTTTTCGAGACCGCCGCCGTGGACCGAGCTTGGCTACCCCAGCAAAATTGGCCTTTGTTTGTACAAAGGTTAATTTAAGAGTTTTTTATATGGGTTTTGTTCTGATGAAGATAAAAATTACGATACTACCATCAAATCTAAAAAAAGAAGTTGAAATAACCAAAGATTCAACAGTTTCTGATCTGTTGAAAAAAATGAATATAAAACCTGATACTGTTATTGTATTGGTTGATAAAAAACCAGTTCCCATTGATGATCTGATTGGTGATGTTCAGGAACTTGAACTACTTCAGGTTGCTTCAGGTGGATAGCGAAAAGTTGTTTCGTTGTATGCTCCCGTAGTGTAGCGGCCAATCATGAAGCCCTCTCGAGGCTTCGACTCGGGTTCAAATCCCGACGGGAGCATTTGCCTTCTACAGGAGGGACTATGTACTCTAACGGCCGTTTTTTTGCAGATCTCGTCCAACCCTTTTTGGTCGTGCCCTTTCACTGTCCCACGAACTCCTTGTTGGTCCGGTAGAATTTCAGCACGGCACTGATCCAATCGTACGGGGCACTGCGGTAGTATTGCTTTGCGAATTTCACGTAATCTTCGGTGGTGTCTACCTTTTCATGCCCCATCCAATCTTTTACATCCCAGATATCCCAGTGGTTTGTCTCGATCTTGGTTCTGATAAGTCTGGCTATTGCGCACCAGTGCCTCCAGAGATACGGATGAAAACCTGGGTACGAGTCTCCGATGAAATCTTTGAGGAAGCTGCTGAGGTGTTGTGTTGACGTGAATGGTTTGCCATTCTTCTGCAGGTACAGGAAGTTTCCTGAGTGTTCGTTTGCGACTTGTGGCCGCCAGCATTCGATGTAGTTCTTGAAGCTTTTTTTCTGTCTACCGGTCATGAGGATACTGTCTGGCCAGATCTGTCGCGGTTGGTTGTACTTCTTGGTTTCTGTTATAATCAGGTATCCGTCTTTGAGGTAGACGTCGTCGACGCGTTGGACGATGAGTTCGCTTGGTCTCCATCCCAGATGGAAGCTGTGTGTCAGAATGTGTGTGACGAGTGCGTTGACGTAGTTGTTGGTCGA
>JAWABU010000061.1 GCA_038884455.1 Candidatus Thermoplasmatota archaeon
GGTTCACATGGTTCGCAACTGTTGGATTAATCCTTTTCTTTGCGCGTCCCATCCAATGAAAAAATGAATGTTTCTTCCTTAATTATCTATTTCGGGATGAAGCCCTTGTTGATCTTTTAAACAGGTTCCCATGCGAACAATTAATTTTTGATACATTTTTTCATGCGCAACAGATTGATACTCATGTTTATGGGGAGGGATATCAACATCCATATAATTATATACTTAATCGGTATTGCTAGGAACTACAAAGACATTATAGTTTAACAAAAAAACAATGTCTCAGTTAGAAGGAAGTAAATATGAATAGAAACGAAGGACGTGGCAGAGGCGGCTTTGGCGCTCCCCGTGAGATGCATAAAGTCACCTGCTCAGAATGCGGAACTGAAACTGAAGTTCCGTTCAAACCTGATGGGACACGACCTGTGTACTGCAGGGATTGTTATCAAAAACGAAAACCAAAAAGATTTTAATAAAAATGAATTGACCATCCGATTGTTCAATGTTGCCAATCATTTTTCATATAAAATCTTTTTTTCTTTATTTTTTTACTAATACGTTATATATTCCTGTTATTCTTCATCATCAGGTTCAGCTGGATCCCATGGCCGATACGGGATATCTGGCATTGGTAATGGTCCAGGTCCATTGAAACTGTATCGCATATTTTATCCCCATACTATATATGTGGTGTTTTACCTTTAAAAAACTTACGATACCTTAATTTTCTTATTCATAAACATTACATCTCTTCATATAGAAGCGGTTATAATCCAAAGAAATCTAAGTTACCAACTATTTTTCAAAGGAAATGTATAAAATACGATTCGCCTGTTCCATGCTTTATATGATCATTCGACTCGCAAAACCTGGTGATACGGAAGATCTTGCACATCATAATATACTTTGTGCTCAAGAATCCGAACATATCATTTTAGACCCAACATGCCTTGTTAGGTGTAAAAAATCTTCTTTCAGATATTCAAAAAGGATTCTATATTGTTGCAGAACAAAGCCATGAAATCATCGGACAGCTTATGATTACCTATGAATGGAGTGACTGGAAAAACACAACACAATGGTGGATTCAAAGTGTATATGTTCAAAAAAAATGGCGTAAACAAGGCCTTTTTACAAATCTTTTACAATTTACACGAGAACTCGCGGTAAAACAAAATATTAAGATTCTGCGACTCTATGTGCATGCAGATAATCATAACGCAATCCAGGTTTATAATCAGAGCGGTTTTGAAAAACAACCCTATATCATATATCAACATACAAAATAAACTTAAAGACTATAGAATTCGTTGGATCATATCATTTTTTCTTTTACCATAGTTTTATTCCCCAGAACCGGATGGCCATGATCATTCCAATAATTACGATGAGTACTCCAAAGATTTTTTGCATCCATTTGCCTACTAAAACATATTTGTTGCCAAGTTTCCCTCGGATGGTTGTCGTTGCAGCACAGAGTGGAATAATGGGAATCCCATGGCCCAGACCAAAGACAAACAATAGCAATCCACCCATTACTATGGAAAAATCCTGAGCAAGAATGAGGATAAAAACAGGCAGCATTAGCCCTAAGGCACAGGGTGCCCAACCAATTGAAAACAGTATCCCTAAAAAGAAAGCTCCGAAATAGACAGATTTTTTACTGAGCTTTAAAAACATTTTTTGTCCTTGTTCTACTACATCAGAACTTGATTGTCTCTGAGATTTTAATTGTATTAATTCCTTAAGTGGTTTAAACACGTTTATTCCCAATATTATAAGAATAATACCTGCAATTAGGAAAAACAAAGCTGATGCCTCAATAAAAAAACCTATTGATGAGAGAATCAAACCAAAAACAAAAAAAACTAATGCCATCCCTATAGTGAACACGATCCCAATCCAAACACCTTGCATTGAAAACGTCTTATGACTTTTTTGTGAATCCTGCTGAAGAGTACCAACATATGAAATCATAGCAACAAGCAGTGCAAGAGAGCATGGTGTAACTGCTGTTAGCACTCCTAAAAGAAATATGCCAATGAACGTGATACTTTCTTCATATATTTTTCCGTGAAAACCTTCCCAGGTCCCATCAATTATTTTTTGAATATCCTGCATTAAAGACTCAGCGCTTTGCACTCCATCAATCGGACCTCGTCCCATGAGATATACATGATATACACCAACGATACTTTGATTCATATCAATAAGCACAATACTTGGGTTGGAAAAAGCTCCATCCTTAGTCCAGTATTTCTGATAGAGATTAGCAATAGAATACGGAGAATAATCTTCAACCCAATGCCAACTAATATTAATATTAAAATCTTGCTCTGCCATTTCTTTACCGGTTCTCGAGTATGGATTTTTCCTGATGTTAATCGTGATAACCGTAACATTTTGGTTTTTTTCTGAAAGTTTTTCAAGCTCAACAATTTGCCCTTTCATTTCTTCAAGACATTCGATACAAAGAGGTGATTCCAAACCTGTAAAATGCAAAATAACAACTGAACCTGAGTAATCACTGAGTGAGAATTCAGTTCCATTTTCATCAGTAGTTGAAAAATCAGGTGCTGAAAGTATGCTATCTTCTGCAGTTGCAACAGCTGATAAAAACAAGGAGAAAAGAAAGATTAGAATGAGAGATGAAAAAAACCTCTGGTGTTTATAGTTCATCATATCTTTCCCTTGTTTGTATGATGATAATAGATGGCGTCTTTTATCCAGGTTTCAAGATCAGCATCACTGATCTTCATATCATCTGGTGCTTCCCAGGTATGCCATCCTATTTTTATTTCATTATTTTCTTCTACATAGGTAAACACACCGGTTAGTGCAATATACCCTGGTGGACCGTTCGGATCATACATATAGACTTCGTTTGCTTTTTGAAAAATATCCTGTGAAGCATCATAAACAGCATCAAGATCATAAAAAACTATCTCGTCATATTTTTCTGCAAATCCAATGACTCGTTTAGCTTGATCAGCACAACCAATACAACCTGTTCGATGAACAACAAATAACAGAGGTTTAATTTTTAAGGCTTCAACAATCCAACTAAGATGAGTTACTTGCATTCCACTTGAAGGATTGCCACTGGGATAGGTAACCCAAAAATCATTGGAACCAGTACCAATGCTGTGTACCGGAGTATAGTTGTTTATCCATGAGAGATCGTGTGCATCATTGTCGGGAATATCATTTGTGCATCCTGGTAATAACAGCACACTACTCATTATAAAAAAAAATATTACAAACATGTATGCTCTATTTTTCTTCATATTTTTAATTTCTCCAGTACGGTTTTTTCGACTTTGGCGATATCTGTTTCATCAAGCTTAAAATCTGATGATTTTTTGATACCTAAATCTGTGACAACAACATGTACAGTTACTGGGCAATCAGCATGCTCCAAGGTTTTCCTTGCACAATGTACCGGACATCCATCGATTGCAACAACCTTTTTTACTTCCCGTGTTGCCTCTGCAAAACCACTGATATGCCCACCAATTCCTGCGAGACAATACATCTTCCCAATATTTTTTGTTGTTAATCGTTTTCCTACCTCATTTGCAATTTGACCAACATTAGAACCACCGGAACACGGAAAAAACAAAACATCGTTTGTCTTACATAAACAGGTACTATCAGCCATAGTAAGTCACCAACTACTTAGGACAACATTGAATATTACTTTTCATCAGTTCTTTATAATCTGAGAGTACATCATGAACCCAGCAGTCATCATTACCAGCACTTTCACGAAACACCAACGCCATAATATATGCAAGCTCTTTCAACGTAGCACCTGCTTCAAGAGCACCTTTGAAATGTTTCCGAACACAGGGTGCAGAACGCCCTTTGATCGCTAGTGCAAAACAGATAAGTTGGTAGGTTTTTTCATCAATCGAACGTTTTGCTTTATACATACTATCAATTTTATCAAATTCTTGTGAGAATTCAGGGAACCATTCTTCTAACAACCGCATAATACTATCCTCCGTTAGCTAATAATTTTTCTAATCTCTTCAGCTGTTGGAACATGGCCAACGATTTTAACCTCACCGTTTACGACAACTGCTGGTGTCAACATCACACCACGATTCACAATTTCCTGCAGATCTTCAATTTTTACAACCTCTGCATCTCTGCCGAGTTCTTCGATAACTTTTCGTACTATTTTCTCAGTAGCCTTACATTTCGGACAACCAGTCCCAAGTATCTCTATTTTCATTCAATCACCTATCCTACAATCATTCCATACATAAATCCAATAAGAGCAGCAATAATAATCACTAACGCAAAGTACACTAACGCTTTTTTCACACCCATAACCTTTGTAATAACAACCATATTTGGAAGACTTAATGAAGGACCAGCAAGAAGCAATGCTAAGGCAGGACCACCACCCATTAAACCAGTGCTATATCCAAAAAGATTACCAACAATTGCAACTTCTAAAAGAGTAGGCATATATAAAATCGCACCAATGATTGATGCAAGCAAACAAGAAAAAATGTCGTTTCCACCGATATAGGGTGCTATAGCAACACCAACTGCGCTACTCGGGTCGCTACCAGGTATTAAAAAAGCTGTAGTGCCACCAATGATTCCAACAATAAAAACACCAATGAGAAGAATCGGGAATATTTTTTTTGTTAAACCCCATGTCTCCATCCCCCACTCTTTTACTTCATCACGAGTATAATAAAAAATAAGCAAAACAGAAACAACTAAGGTTAAGACATAAACAATAGCAAGTTTTGGAACCCATTCGATATATGTTGTACTCGCTGCGCCAATAACAAGTATTAAAACAAGAGATATGAAAAAAAGAAGAGAAACCCATAATGGACGAATCTTTTTTTCATCTCTGCTTTGAGTAGTAAACAGAGCAGTATCTTTGTTCTGTTTTTCACATTCTTCTTTTCTAAAAATAAATGCCATTAATAAACCAATAACAATCGCCATGGTTATTGCTGCTATTGCCCGTGCAAGACCGATATTGTACCCAAGCACTTGTGCTGTAAGAACGATCGCTAAAATATTAATTGCAGGTCCTGAAAAAAGAAATGCAGAAGCAGGCCCAATACCTGCGCCTCGCTTGTAGATACTCGTGAATAAAGGTAGTACTGTACAACTACAGACCGCAAGGATTGTACCGGAAATGGATGCAACAGAATATGACAAGTATTTTTTTGTGGAGGCACCAAAATATTTTAACACCGATGTTTTTGATATAAAAACTGCGATTGCTCCTGCAATAAAAAAAGCAGGAATCAGGCAGGTTAAAACATGTGCTGACAGATATTCCATAAGCATGCCAAATCCTGCCATGATAATATCAATTGGATTCATTTATGAAGCCTCCTTGCCATTCCAATGATTTCAAAAATTTGTTGGTTTGATGCTTTGATAAAAATGTTTGTTCCTTTTTTTTGTTCAGAGATAAGACCAGCATTTTTTAGAATTTTTATATGCTGGGAAACATTTGGTTGAGATTTCCCTGCAAGTGGGATAATAGTACAAATACATTGTTTTTTGTTCTTTACCGAATCAAGAATTGTTAATCGTGTAGAGTTTGCTAATGCTTTAAAGATATCAATTTCGCTCATTTAAAAAGTATAAGTATATCCAAATATTTAAATATTATCATTAAAACGTTTATTAAACCATTTTCTTAACTTTGGCTACATCCCGAAATGAATCCATAAATTCAGCATAACGTCTCATTTTGCTGTGAGAATCACGCACAGCAAACAGAAAAAATCATAATTCAACAAGCTTTTTTACAGATTTTTTCAACAAAACCA